>CAMORF010000183.1 GCA_946623485.1 uncultured Clostridia bacterium | reverse complement strand
CTTTGCCACGCCAAAACCGTTGATCAGGCTGAAAGCGACCGCCACAGCAATGGAAGCAAACAGCGGCACAAGCAGACCGAATGTTCCCAGGGGCTGTGTCATCGTGGGATACATGCGGCTCGCATATGTTGTGCTCTGCACAAGAGATGCCGTCACCGCGGCAGAAATTCCAAGCACGCGGCCAATGCTCAGATCCGTGCCCGCCAGTACGATCAGCCCGGCGCAGCCCAGAGCCAGAATTCCCTTCGTGGAAGCATTCTGGAGAATGTTCAGGATATTGTCAATGCTGAGGAAGTCAATCCGGACAATTGAAACAATCACCAGAATCAAGCCCAGGATAATAAACAGGGCGTAGTTCAGGAAGAAGGCTGTAAGTCTGGCTGTCTTTGGATTGGCTACGTGCGTTTTCTGACGCGGCTTGATGTCCATTGCCTGGATCACAAAGTACGCCAAGGGCACAACCATCAGAATGATACCGATAAACTGGATCACCACACCGTTGGTCATGCGGTTGTTCTCCAGGAGCTTCGGCAGACCTTCCCTGTAAAGTCCAATCAGATCCTCATTGGAAGCCAGCTTCTGGTAGGCAGCTTCATCCGTGATGCCCAGTTCCTGCATCGCCATGGCTTCGCGCATGGGATCGCTTTTCTCATGATCCTTGATCAGATCATTAAGATTATCCGCCGTAACGGTCTCATCCACGCTTTGGGCGTATGCCAGGAACTTCTCCCGATCCTTGCTGTTGGCAACAGCTGTTTCATACTTTGCCCGCTCTTCTACGGCAGCGTCCACTCTGGCAGCGTCCAGTCCAAGCTCCTTAAGGAAACTCTTCACCTTGTCCACACCGAGCTTTCCGAGGGAGCCGATTTCCTTTAGCGTCGACGGATCCTGGATATATCCGATGGCGGCTTTCTTGTCCCCGCCCAGCATGGCGGCTGCCTTATCATAGATACCGACACCCGTCGCACCATAGATGGTCAGGCCGATGCCCGCCACCAGCACAACCAGCATGATGATACTGATAATCCGTTTCTTGCTCATCTCTTTTCACCTCATCACACATACTTGGCAGCCAAGGCCATGATTGTTTCCTGTTCACCGGGAATATTGCCAAAGTCTTTGCCACGCTCAACAACGCCGGCCAGTTTGCCGTTGCTCATAACCAGGATCCGATCGCAAATGCCGAGCAATTCCGGCATTTCGCTGGAAACCATCAGGACGCCCTTTCCCTGCTCCGCAAGATTCAGGATCAGCTGGTATATTTCGTATTTCGCTCCGACGTCAATACCGCGTGTCGGCTCGTCCAGCAACAATACATCCGGCTCCGTCAGCAGCCAGCGTCCGATGATAACCTTCTGCTGGTTTCCGCCCGACAGGCTCTTGATCAATGTTTTCTTGCTCGGCGTCTTAACCTTAATGGACTTGATAACCCAGTCCGTGTCCGCATCCATCTTTTTGCCGTTCAGCAGAGGGCTGCCATAAGCATCGACATTTGCGATGATCGAGTTAAAAAGAATCGAGCTCTCGGCAAAAATACCAGTAGCACGACGTTCTTCGGTAATCAGTGCAAAACCGTTCCGGCGAGCTTCGTCCGTAGTCGTATTCTTGATCGGCTTGCCGTTCATAGTAACCTCTCCGCCTGCCCTGGTGAAGTAGCCGAATAGGGTGTTCAGCAACTCTGTCCTGCGGGAACCGACCAGGCCGGAAACGCCAAGAACCTCTCCCTTATGCAGTTGGAAACTGACATCGTGACAGGTAGGCTCATACATGCCGCTGAAATCTTTCACATCCAGCAGCACCTCACCAATCTTGTTCTTCTTCGGCGGGAATTGGTTGGTCATCTCCCGGCCGACCATCAGGCGGATAATCTCTTCCTTGGTCAGGGCCTGTGCCTGTTTTGTCGCGATCCACTTGCCGTCTCGCATGATCGTGACATCATCGGAAATCCGCAGGATTTCGTCCATCTTGTGGCTGATGTAGATGATGCCCACGCCTTCATCCGTCAGCTGTTTCATGATCCGGAACAGGTGATCCACCTCGTCCTCTGTCAATGAGCTGGTCGGTTCGTCAAGTACCAGGATCTTTGCGTTGTAGGAAACCGCTTTTGCTATTTCAACCATCTGGCGCTTGGATACAGAGAGTGTACCGATAATTTGCTTCGGATCAACATCGATATCAAGCTTTTCGAATACTGCTTTCGTATCTGCGTACATTTTTCTTGTATCGATCATGCCGATTTTTGTGGTCGGGAAGCGTCCCAGCCAGACGTTCTCCATAACGCTGCGGCGTAGCACCTGGTTAAGTTCCTGATGTACCATCGCAACACCGTTATCCAGCGCATCGCGAGGGCTGGTAAATGAAACCGGTTTGCCGTTCATCAGGATTTGTCCGTTGTCCCGGGAGTAAATGCCAAACAGACACTTCATCAGCGTGGATTTTCCGGCGCCGTTCTCGCCCATCAGCGCGTGTACCGTGCCGGCT
This sequence comes from uncultured Clostridia bacterium, assembly GCA_946623485.1. Classification (GTDB taxonomy): domain Bacteria; phylum Bacillota; class Clostridia; order Lachnospirales; family Lachnospiraceae; genus Porcincola. The sequence goes on along the minus strand of CAMORF010000183.1, from coordinate 2,709 downwards.
CGAAGCTGTAGCTTTGCGTGATCCAAAGCTTTCACGCCGGGAAAAGCCTTTTCAATGTCCAGCATCTCCAGCAGGAAAGGTTCCTGGTTCATGCCTTCCTGTTTTTCGGACATGTTCAGTATCACCCACTTTCCTTAAAATATGAAACACGGTTTCCGCAAACAGTGCTTCCTGAATCCAGTTTGAAACCACCGTTTCCGGAAACTCTGCCTCATCTTTTTTTCAAAATTGGTTCCGGCGACCGAAGTCGCCGGAACCAATTAACCTGTCAGATCACAGCTGATCCGGAACAATTATTCCACAGCGTCCGCAGTGATCTTGGCATAGGGGATGTAAGTGGACACGCCATCTTCGTTGACTTTGTAGTCAAGACCGTCGGTCCAGCTGCCATTGAGCAGGTAGTTCATCATGATGCGGATGTTGGCCTGACCCATAGCATCGCCATCCTGCTTGACAGTAGCAGTCATACGGCCGGCTTTGATCGCTTCCAGCGCAGCATCGGTAGCATCAACGCCGATAACGGTAATGGCCTTGTCGCCTTCGTTGCCGGTGTTGTAACCACTCTGGTTCAGAGCAGCGATAACGCCGATAGCCATGTCATCGTTATTCGCGAACACCAGTTCGATTTCCGGATGGGACTTCCAGGTGGAAAGCATCGCGTCATTCGCCTTAGTGGTATCCCAGTCGGCAACGATCACGTCGGTGACCATCTCCAGCGGCACACCCAGAGCGACTGCAGTCTCTTCGGAATACTGTGTACGAGCAATGGCTTCAGGGTTGTTCGCAACGCCCTTGAACTCAACAAACTGGATTTTTCCGTCGCCGTTCAGGTCGATCTTCTCAGGAGCGGCAGCCCACAGATCAGCAAGGATTTCGCCCTGCATGTCTCCCGCTTCACGCGGCAGTGTGCCGACAAAGAAAGAGTTGGTGTCCTTAACGACGGACTCATAGGTCTCTTCAGACGGCGGAATGTTGTAGAACAGGAAGGGGATCTTCGCCGCAGTCAGCTTGTCGACCAGAGTCTGGCCGCCAGCCGGTTCTGCCAGATTGATGATAACGAAATCGGGCTGGTCGCCGATCGCCAGATCGCACTGCTCAACCTGCTTGGACATGTCATCGCCGGCATCGTACATTTTCAGGTTGATCTTGACGCCCAACTCATCGCCGACGATTTCCTTCCACTTCATCATTCCCTGACGAACAGAGGATCCGTAGGTATCGTCGAATTTCCACACGAGCACATCCACGTTGTACTCACTCTTTGCTTCCGCGAACACGGCGGAAACGCTCAGCACCATTACCAGTGCCAAAACCAGGGCTACCAGTTTCTTCATTAGGTCTACACTCCTTTTTGAATTTTTTTGTCCCGGATTGCCTTTCCGGAAACGAACTGACCATATTTTACACAATGTCCTGATATTTGTAAACACCTTTGGAACCGGTTTTCGAAAAAAAGGGAACGTTTCCAGCGGTGCTGATAAAGAAAACCTTAGAATGCAATGCTGTAAACGTTTACGTATTTGTTTGTTTTTTGCTTGTTTTTTGGGATCCTGTCCTGTTTCCTTCCGGAGTTTCCGGTGACCCGCTTTCCGTTCCCCCTCCCCTCCTTTAGTTATGCGTCTTCCTACACTTCCGCCAGCTTTTCGTCGAGGTTCTCTGTCTTCCCCGCAAAGTGGTCCGTATATGCCTTCAGGAAACTCTCCTCCAGCATTTCCCGCCGCTCCGCCGCAAGCTCCCTGTCCGCCCGGATATTTCGGATGATCTGCGCTGCCTCACCAGAGATCAGCTTCTCATGGTTTTTTTCAATCCGGAATCCGAGAAGCCCGCCCGTCAGCTGCCGGTCCTCCTCCAGGAAAACCTCGATATACTCCCGGCACAGGCGGTACAGGTACATGTCCATCCGGGCTTCCGGCTCCCCGCTCATGGCCAGGCACCGCGTCAGCTGCCCGCCTTCAAAGAGCTCCTTTTTGTCCTGTTCCGCGCGTTCCCGGGTGAAGAGGCCGGGCTTCTGGAAAACCCGGAGCAGGTAGCTTTTGATCACGGAATAATCAAAGGTGCCGGGCTTCTGTCCTTTCTTCTTCTTTTCCCCGATAAACAGCAGCTCCCACTCCACCGGGAAACAGTCCGGAAAGGCTTCCCGGGCCTTCAGCAGGATCTTTTCCTTTTCCGGAATGCTCTTCGCTTCCTCTGCCTTGCGCAGCAGCTTCTTCGCTTCCTCCGGAAGCTCCGCTCCGACCTTTTTCCCCTCCTCCGGGGATGCGGGCAGCGGCAGCGCGCTCCCGCAGTACGGACAGAACCGCATGTCAGCCCTGTCCGGGATCCTTCCGCATTTCTCGCAGACTCTGTTCATCTTTATTCTCTCCGTTCTGTCCCGAAGACCCTCAGCCGAACCGGAAGGACCTGAAGTCCCCGCGCCCCGGCCGTGCATTTCCATCCGTTCAAGGATATCATATCCCGCCTTCGGCGGCAACTGAAAACTCGCCTCCCCGTCCGGGTATATAAAACGTCCCTTCCCGTTTCCGGGAAGGGACGTTGATGCGTATGTCAGCCTCAGAAGCTGTAGGAATCCTTGATCTCGATGTCCTTGAATCGGCGCATGCCGGTACCGGCTGGGATCAGCTTGCCCAGGATGACGTTCTCCTTCAGGCCGATCAGCGGATCCACCTTGCCGCGGATGGCGGCTTCGGTCAGCACGCGGGTCGTCTCCTG
>CAMORF010000182.1 GCA_946623485.1 uncultured Clostridia bacterium | reverse complement strand
TACATGGTATATAGCCATACTTTTGAAAGCCCAGCAACGTCTGTCCGGTCGTAATTCGGAAATTAACCCAGAATATGTTCGTCATCCCGTGGGATGATCTCCCAGCCGTCCGCTGTAAAGGAGACCAGATCAAACGGATTGATCTCAAGAATGGCGCACACCGCCAGTCCAAAGCGCATGTTGATGCTGCCCATAGGCCGCTCACCATACTCGATCCGCTGATACTGCCGGATGTGCACCCCGGCGAGGGTGGCCACCTGCTGCTGGGAAAGACCCTTCTTCAACCGGGCCTTTCGGAGCATCTCCGTCTCCATTGTCACTTTACGGTTCACTTTTGCTACCTCCTGACTCAAGGTCAGTGTGGTACTACGCCATAGAAGTCGTGAAAAGTCAAGCGTAATAGAATGGCGGTTGTTTCTTTTATCAGGCAAAAAAGAAAAGGCGGGGAACCTGCCCCGCCAGACACCGTTATGATGTTGGTTTATTCATACAGCGCACACTGAATCTTTCTGCTGATCTCTTCGCCAATAAATATGCCTTCATTACTTCCGGCGTTATGTTTCCACCCGGCGTATGTGATATATCCTTTTTCACCGAAATACAAGGTGGCTCCATTCCTTGTTTTACCGGAATGGGACGGATAAGCGACATGCACGATGCCGGGTTCTTCAAACCAGCAGTCAAGTATGTTTGGATGACTCGAAAGGACTTCACGGCAGATATCCTCAAATTCAGCCTGAGAGATCGACTGCCGCTGTTCATACTTTCCCTGCTTGTGCGATAGGATTTCTGCCCTTAAGCGCTCAGGAGCATATTCACTCACACTATGCCATTGTCCCTTGAAGCGAAAATAGAAATCATCAGCTTCTTCTTTCATCGGGCACGTATATGTTCCGGTTCCCGTTGTGATCTGAACCCAACTTAGAATCCAATTAATCCCAACAATAAGCATTTTACATATTCTCCTTCGGTGTACATATGTCCGTCTTCGGTCCGCCTGCTTCAGTTGCCCCAACATTGAAGTTGATTGCCGGAGAAAAGGTACCGATAACCGGCGTCTTGTTTTTTGCATAGGAAACGCCAATTCCTAATCCAGATCCGACTGTGGCTACAAAAGCGAAGGTTGTAATGTATGGATGCGCCATGGCAAAACTCCAAAAATTCATCACGTGTTCCTCTCTTTCTTAATTGTCAGCGACTCCAACCACTTGTTAAAGTCAGCAAGAGTAATTTCTCCTGTAACGACTTTTTCCGACATCGATTCTTTTCGGGCATCAATCTCATCTAGGAATCTATTTATGGCTTCAGATTGTTCCGGATGCCGCCTTCGCACATTGTACAAACGGCTCTGTGCTCCTCGAATACTTTTCAGGACTGCATCCTTGGTTGTTTTTTCCCGACTGGCAACCTGCGGATAGAGTTCTTTACAGGTTTTCAGCTCGTTTTGCGGGGACGGAAAATCACAGTATTTTGCGGTCGTTCGCTGAGCCACAAAGAACTTACCACAGGCAGGATTTTGGCAGCGCCGGAACTTAACATTCTGATCAAGCATCTGCATGTATTCCAAAGCCATATATGCCTGAAAGCTGGTAACACGATAAATTGGATTAAATGCCCGTGTCACTGGGTCGAATACAAGCTTCATCTCTACAGCTGGGAGGTTTTTTGTTTCCTCAACAAAACGCGCATAAACTTCATTATTTGAATCTGAGTTCACTCCAGCCTGAATTGAAGCCAGTGCAGCAAATGCGTCATGCCCGTTAATCAGATCAACGAGATAAAAGTCAAAACAGAGAGAAAGAAAATCTTTCATGGAGACGACATCAGAAACCGGAATAAGTAAATCATCCCCTTGATCCATCATTTCAGCAGCTTGAATCAGGAAATTGCGCGGTCCGTGGTAACTGATTGTTTCCATGACCCTAAAAAAGGATGCAAGGCCCAAATGTGAAGCGGGTCTGAACTCGTCATACAGAAAGCACTGCTCAATATAATCCCGCGCATCGCTTAACCCGGACTGTTCATACCGAATATCGCCACCAGGATACATCAAAACCATATTTCTGATGATCCGAGACAAACTGCGGTATGTCTCTCCCTGGAAGATCCGGCACGGTAATAATCCGAGCGGATACTCTACCCGTTTGTTAGGAGAAGGCAGAACCTGGGTAGCAAGCATAGAAAACATAAGATACAGTCCGAAGGCGTCCATAGGTCCCTCCAAAGATACTATTCGCTGGCCAGCGTTTGCTAACAGGCCGTACGCTCCTGTTAACGTTGAAGATTATATAGCTAACAGTCTGCGATTGTCAATCCGAAAAGCAGCTTAAAACACATACTTTTCAGGAGTTTCTGTAGACAATTATAAACGCATTGTAATTCTGTTTTTACGATTGCTAACATCAATGGTTGCCAAACCAGCCTCTTTTGTCCTGTGGGTACTGAAGGAGAGGAACGATACAGGCTCCTTCAGATTGGAGCGACCCCATGACCAAAGAGCAGAAACGCCTGATTGATCAGTACCGTCAGTCCGGCATGAAATATGCTGAAATTGCCCGCACGATTGGTCTGCCGGAAACCACCGTCAAATCCTATTGCTACCGGAATCCCGTCACCAATCCTCAGCCGGTACCCACAGGGCCAGTATGCCCACAGTGCGGGAAGCCGATCACTTCCGGAAAGTTCAGGCCCCGCCGCTTCTGCTCTGACGCCTGCAGGAATAAATACTGGCTGACGCACCATGAAGCCACCGCCAGCCGTGCAGGCAAAAAGGTAATCTGCCAGCATTGTGGGAAGCCCTTCACGGATTACGCAAACCGGCATAGAAAATACTGCTCCCACCCGTGCTACATCGCCGCCCGCTACGGAGGTGACCAGCATGAGTGAAGAGCAGTTCGACCGGGAGCTGAAGTTTCAGGTATCCATGGCACTGGTGGATGAGATGCTGGAGAAAGGGATCATCGGGCAGGAGGATTACGAAAAATGGCTCCTGCACATGACGCAAAAATATAACCCGCCCATCGGTCGCGTTGTATCAAAGAAGAGCTCGTAACCGCTTGACTTTATTGGCTTTTAGAGTGAGTAATGTCGACCGAAAGGAGGTCGTGAAATGGCCAAAGTTGTAAGGAAAATCGAGGCGGCTGCGCCAGCGCCGGTCAAGCTGAAGCGGGTCGCCGCATATGCGCGGGTGTCCATGGAAACAGAACGCCTGAACCATTCGCTCTCCGCACAGGTCAGCTACTACAGCGAGCTCATCCAAAAGCATCCCGGCTGGGTGTACGCAGGCGTGTATGCCGATGACGGCATCTCCGGCACCAAGGTAAACAGGCCGGAGTTTCAGAAAATGCTGGCTGAATGCGAAGCGGGAAACATCGACATCGTCCTGACCAAATCCATCTCCCGCTTTGCGCGAAACACGGTGGATCTGCTGGAAACCGTCCGTCACCTGAAAGAGCTTGGCATCGAGGTTCAGTTTGAAAAAGAGCACATCAGCTCTCTGAGCGACGACGGAGAGCTGATGCTTTCTTTATTGGCCTCTTTTGCCCAGGAGGAAAGCCGGAGCATTTCGGACAACGTCAAATGGGGCCAGCGGAAGCGCATGGAGCAAGGCATCCCTCCAGGACACTTCCGGGTGTACGGATACCACTGGGAGGGCGATACGCTGGTGCCCACCCCCGAGGAAGCAGTCATCGTGAAGCGCATTTTTCAGAATTTCCTCGACGGAAAATCCCGGCTGGAAACCGAGCGTGAATTTGCTGCCGAGGGCATCACCACCCGGGACGGATGCCGCTGGGTGGATTCGAACATCAAGAGCGTCCTATGCAACATCACCTACACCGGGAACCTGCTTCTGCAGAAGGAATTCACCGCTGATCCCATCTCGAAGAAAAAGAAGAAGAATCGCGGGGAGCTTCCGCAGTACTTTGTGCCCAACACCCATGAAGCGATCATCGACAAAGAGACCTTCGATTATGTGCAATCCGAAATGGCGCGGCGCAGGGAGCTTGGCCCGCTGGCCAACAAGGCCCTGAACACCAGCTTCCTGACGGGAAAAATCAAATGCGCCTTCTGCGGGCAGAGCTACATGCACAGCCAGCGGCTCAACCGGGCAAAGCGTACTCTTCAGCCAGAGAAGATGGAAACCTGGGCATGCGGGTCGCGAAAAAAGAAGGGCGGGCGCTGCGTCGGGAAGGAAATCCCGCACAGGATCATCCTGCAGGAAACCGCCAGTGCGATGGGCCTTGAAACATTTGATGAGCAGGCCTTTACCGAGCGGATCGACCATATCGAGGTGACTGGCGCACGGGAGCTGACCTTCCATTTCAGGGATGGTCACACGGACATCCGGCACTGGGTGAACACCTCCAAGAAGGATTGCTGGACAGCTGAGTACCGGGCTGAGGCCTCCGCGTACCGCCGCCAGCATGCGCCAAACCGCAAGGGCTGCTCATGCTTTACGACAAAGCTGAAGTGCACGGTTTGCGGGGAGAATTTCAGGCGGCAAATGCAGCATCTCGCTTCCGTTGAAAACGAGACCGTTTACTACTGGCGCTGCCCGCATCCTACGCAGTGCGGCACCAGGGGCATCCGCGATGAAGAGCTCCGACAAGCTACCGCAGAGGTGCTTGGCCTCGAGACCTTTGATGAAGCCCTTTTCCTGGAGCAGATTGATCACATCGACGTAAACGAGGAAATGATCCTGACCTACGTGTTCAAGGACGGTCACACCGTTGAACGGAAATGGGACACGAAACGGCGCATGCCGAAGTGGTCAGCGGAGCGCCGGGCACAGTTTGAGAGTCAGCCAAAGAGAACCTACTCCCCGGAGCAGAGGAAACGGATGAGCGAGCACATGAAGGAAGTCAGGAGGAACAAATATTGGAGCAGCAAAGGAAAGTCGTAACCATCCCGCCGACGGTCAGCCGCTTTACGGCTTCACCCATCGCGGCTCAGAAAAAGCGTCGGGTCGCTGCCTACGCCCGCGTCTCCACAGACAGCGATGAGCAGTTCACCAGCTATGAAGCGCAGATCGACTACTACACCCAGTACATTAAGGCGCGGGACGACTGGGAATTCGTGAAGGTGTACACCGACGAGGGCATCACCGGCACCAGCACCAAACACCGAGAGGGCTTCAAGGCCATGGTGGCGGATGCACTGGCCGGGAAGATCGATCTTATCGTCACCAAGTCCGTCAGCCGCTTTGCCCGGAACACTGTCGACAGCCTGAC
>CAMORF010000181.1 GCA_946623485.1 uncultured Clostridia bacterium | reverse complement strand
TCGAATGAAAATCCTGCGCAATCTGCACAATTTATTTTGTAACAGCTCCTAAATTTGAAGACATCACAAGTTTGAAGAAGGAGGAGCTAACATGAAGCAGGTGATCGTGATCGGAGGAGGGGCTTCCGGCATCATGGCTGCAATCGCATCCGCGCAAGGCGGCGCGGTGACTACGCTGCTTGAGGCAGGCCCCAAACCCGGCAGAAAGCTTTTGCTGACAGGAAACGGACGCTGCAATCTGACCAACCTGGATCCTCAGATCACATCCGTGTATGCTTCCTCAAACTGGGATGAAGCGCAGCTGATGATCCGTTCTGTCCTGGAACAGTTTCCGGTAAAGGATACCATCGCATTTTTTGAGAAGGCGGGGCTTTTGACGGCGGTCGAGCATGGGAGCTATGTATATCCCGTCACGGGCCAGTCTGCAAGCGTGCTTGACGTGCTCCTGCGTGTCATGCAGTCTCTGGACATCAAGGTGAAATATCATGAGGAAGTCATTGCCATCGAGAAAAATGAAGCCTCAGAAGAGGAGAGCGCAAGATGGAATGTCCGCACAAAAACGTGGACTTACCATGCGGACTGCGTGATCCTGAGCTGCGGTTCAAGGGCTGTCCCATCCACCGGCTCGAACGGAAACGGATATGAACTGAGCCGTATGCTGGGGCTTGACGTGACAGATGTGCTGCCAGGCCTGACGGCTGTCTCCTGTGCCTTTCTTCAGCCGGATACCAAAGCTTATATTCCGGGCGCGGGAAGGAAGAACAGCCCTGCCGGGAATGCAGAGAGCCAGGCATCCCAGGATCCGCTTTCCGCTGCCTCCGGGACAAGAACCACGGCGCTTGTGAAGGTCTATGCGGACGGGAAAGCCATCGCTTCGGAAAAGGGGCAGGTTCAATTTACGTTGAATGACCTTTCCGGGGTCGTTGTGTTCAATCTGAGCCGCTCCGTGGTCCGTGCGCTGCACGCGGGATGTGAGGTTATGCTGAGCCTTGACCTGCTTCCGGACCTTCCGCTTTCCAGGCTGGAAAAGCTGATCCGGAGTCTGCTGGAAAGATTCCAGGGCATCACGACCAGAAAGCTTCTGGCTGGCCTGGTTCCTTCCCGGCTGATCCCGGCTGTCATAGCCTGGCATGAACAATCCGGAATGAGCCTGGCAGAAGCGCTGAAGGACTTCAGGCTGCAGGCAATCAGGCTGAGACGGTTTGACAGTGCTCAGGTTTGCGTGGGAGGCGTCAAGGTTACCGAACTGGATCCGGATACACTGGAATGCCTGTCGGAGGATCTGAAGGGCATCTATCTGACCGGAGAACTGATTGACGTGGACGGCCCCTGCGGAGGATATAATCTGCAGTGGGCATGGTCGAGCGGATATACAGCGGGGACACATGCGGCAAAAGAGTAACCGTACAGTTTTCAATGTGAGTGATTATTGAGGATTGGCACTTCATGCGTGACAGACGCAGGGAGTTCAAGGGGAAAACAGAGCGGTATGTTACGAATCTCACAGTTAAAACTGCGTCCTGAAGAAGGCGAAAAGGCTCTGGAGCAGGCCATCCGGAAAACGCTTCACCTGAAAAAGGAAGAGGCGTTTTCGTTTGAGGTGCTCAGGCATTCCATTGACGCGCGGAAAAAACCACAGCTGTATGCCATCTGGACCGTACAGGTTACGCTTGCAGATCCGCAGACTGAAAGGAAAATCCTCCATGCACGCCTGAAGAACGTGGAAGCATTCGAGCCTGTCTGTTACCGGTATGCGCAAAGCATGGAATGTCTGGAAAACCGGTCTCGCGGATGCCTGGCAAAATCCGGGACAGGCAGCAGCCCGGACAGGCCGGTAATCATCGGGACCGGGCCTGCCGGGCTGTTTTGCGGCCTGCTGCTTGCAAGGGAAGGCCGCCGTCCGATCCTGATCGAACGAGGACAGCGGGCATATGAGCGGGAAAAAACGGTGCGGCACTTCTGGGCGGACGACGTGCTTCACCCGGACTCCAACGTCCAGTTCGGAGAAGGCGGCGCAGGCACATTTTCCGACGGAAAACTGAATACGGGGGTAAAGGATCCGGAAGGAAGAATCCGTTTCATTCTGGAAACCTTTGTGCACTTTGGCGCTGATCCCGGGATCCTGTATGAAGCAAAGCCGCATGTGGGGACAGATGTCCTGAGGCATGTGGTCAGTGCCATGACAGACGAAATCTGTCAAAGGGGCGGGGAGGTACATTTTGAAACAAGGATGGACTTCCTTTCCCGTGACGCACAGGGGATCTGGTCCATCTGCTGCAGCCCGGCCGGAAAACTGCAGGAAAAGGAATCCGGGAGCAGGTATTCTACCCGCCATCTTGTACTTGCCATCGGGCATTCTTCCAGGGATACCTTCCGCATGCTCAAGGATGCGGGGATCGTGATGCACGCAAAGCCCTTTGCCGTGGGAGTCCGGATCCAGCACCCGCAGCACATGATTGACCAGGCACTGTATGGGATCCATCCCGGAAACCGGCTGCCGCCTTCGTCCTATAAGCTCACCCACCGGCTCAATGGCGGGAGAGGGGTATATTCCTTTTGCATGTGCCCGGGCGGGTATGTTGTCAATGCCTCCTCGGAGGAAGGATGCCTTGCCATCAATGGGATGAGCTACCATAACCGCGCTTCCGGAGTCGCGAACAGTGCCATCGTTGTGACGATATCACCGGAGGAAATCGCGCATTTCATGGGGCAGCAGGAGCATGAACTGATCGGAATGGAGTTTCAACGGAAGCTGGAAAGGGATGCCTTCCTCCTGGCAGGCGGCGCAATTCCGGTAGAACGTTTTTCTGATTTTGCGCAAGGCACCGACGTCGATGCCCACACACTTCCAGACTACGAACCCGCAATCTGCGGTCATTTTCAGATGGCCGGGATCCGGGGCATCTATCCGGAGCCGATTGCCCGGGGAATTGAAGAAGGCATTCTTTCCTGGGAGCGCCAGATCGAAGGCTTCTCCGGTGAAAATGCGCTTTTGTGTGCCGCGGAAAGCCGTACCTCCTCACCGGTCCGGATCGAACGGGGGCCGGATTTCCAGGCAGTACGCTGCCCGGGCCTGTACCCGTGCGGGGAGGGCGCCGGATACGCAGGCGGCATCACCAGCGCCGCTGTTGACGGCCTGAAGGTTGCGGAGCAGATCCTCCGCGCGCACGGAAAATCTGCTGATTAACGTTCTGCTGATCAAACTGTGCCGGCTGCGGATCGTACGTCTTGAACAAACGCGGCGAATCATGTAGAATACGGCAAGAGAGTACGCGCAGGTTTGCGTATGAAACAAAACTATAACAATGCAAAGATGAGTGATATCCCAAAGCAGGAACGCCCTTATGAGAAATGTGAACGCTTCGGCTGCGGGGCACTCAGTGACGCGGAGCTTCTGAGCGTCATATTACGGTCCGGCGCAGAGGGAGTCAGTGCCCTGGAGATGAGCAGGGCAATCCTGAGATCCCTGGGCAGCGGCGGAATTGCCATGCTGCACAAGGCAACGATGGAGGATCTGACACAGATCCGCGGGATTGGCAGGGTCAAAGCCCTTCAGATCCGCTGCATCGCGGAACTATCCCGGAGAATCGCCCAGGCCAAGATCGGCGCGGAGGATGAACTGGTTTACGACAACCCGGATGTCATTGGTTCCTATTACATGGAAGAGATGCGCCATGAAAGCCAGGAGATCGTCCTTGTCCTGTGCCTGAACAGTAAGGGAAAGCTGCTCAGCAGGAAAGTGATTTCCAGAGGCAATGTGAATACTGCAATTCTTGGTCCACGGGAAATATTTGTCGAAGCCCTGGCTCACAGGGCCGCATCCATCATTTTGCTGCATAATCATCCAAGCGGGGATCCGACTCCTTCTGATGAGGATATTGAGATCACGAAACAGATCTTAATGACTGGCGAGATGGTTGGAATCCCGCTGACGGATCACCTGGTCATCGGGGACAAGACTTATGTCAGCATGCGGAAAGCGCATCTTCTGAACTTCGGGCATCCTTCCTCCAGTGCAAGCGCCAGATGATCAGGAAATACAGGGCAGATCTTAAGGAGCAGGGAAGAACAGTCACTTATGTTTTTTACAAATATGATCGGGGTGGACCTTGGTACGGACACGCTGAAACTTCGCGATCGAAGCGGCGAACAGTTTATGGAAAGCCGGAACATGATCGCGCGGCGCGGCAGGAAGACACTTGCGATCGGGAACGAAGCGTACATGATGTACGAAAAGAACCCGACCAGTGTCCAGGTTCTCCGCCCCATGACCGGAGGCGTAATCGCCTCTGCCGAGGATATGGAGAGCGTACTGACATATACGCTCCGGAAATTTACCACCTTTTCCCAGAAAAGCGCGGGAATCTGCATCGCGGTGCCCTCCCAGGTAACTCCTGTGGAACAGCGCGCTTTTTATAATGTCTGCAACTCCACCCTGACACCCGGCAGGATTCACCTTGTGGACAAGGGAATTGCCGATGCCATTTCCATTGGTCTTCCGGTCCTTGGACCGGAGGGGCACATGATTGTGAACATCGGGGCGGACACCACGGAAATCTCGGTCATTTCCGACGGGAAAGTGATCATCGGCAGAACCCTGAAGGAAGGCGGTTTTTCGCTGGATGATGACATTGTCACCATGGTGCGGCGCAAATTCAATATCAATATCGGAAGACGTACCGCAGAGCAGCTCAAGAATAACCTGGCCTTCATGATCAATGGACCGAGGCTTGAGCAGAAGGTGTTCGGGATTCATACGCTTTCCGGCCTCCCGAAATCCGACATGATTCCGGCCCTGGCTGTATCAGTCGCGGTCCTGGCCACGATTGACCGCATTGTCGATGAAGTGCGGCAGGTGGTTGACCGCACCCCGCCGATGCTGCGTCAGGACATTCTCCGGGAGGGAATCTTTCTGACCGGCGGGGTGTCCCTGATCCAGAATCTGCCGATGTATCTGCAGAAAGAGGTTTCACTGCCGGTCTACCATATCCAGGATCCGAAAAATTCTACGATCCGGGGGCTGGTTACCATGATCAATCAGAAGGAGCTGCATGCATTAATGCGCTCCCCAAGACGATAAATAATCACATTTTGAGGATATCATATGAGGAATCAGAATCGCAGGCAGGGCAAGACAACCCTGATTATCCTTTCGCTGATCTGCATCTCACTGATCGGAATATCGATTATAGGATCCAGTACGATCAGTCCTGTGACCGGTTTTATGGGCATGATCATTACGCCGATCCAAAAGGGGCTGAACCAGTTTGGGGCATTTTTAGCCGGTTTTTCCGATAATAT
>CAMORF010000180.1 GCA_946623485.1 uncultured Clostridia bacterium | reverse complement strand
TAAGCGAAATGCTGATTGACTATAGGGGGAGGAACTGCTCAGGAATACGCATTTTTGCGTGGTTACTGCCGGGCAGTTCCTGAATCCTCAGGAAGAGGGAACGGGATATGGATATGGACAGGAAACAGCTGGCAGGGATGATTGACCACACACTGCTGAAAGCGGACGCGAAGCGCAGCGACATCATCAGGATCTGTGAAGAGGCAAGGGAACATGGTTTTGCGTCGGTATGTGTCAACAGCTGCCACGCAGAACTGGTGGCGCAGGAGCTTTCGGGAAGCGGGGTGAAGACCTGCTGTGTGGTTGGCTTCCCGCTGGGCGCGATGGACACGGGAGCAAAAGCTTATGAGGCGAAATGTGCCGTGGAGCATGGCGCTGCGGAGATCGACATGGTGATCAATGTCGGCGCGTTGAAGGATGGAGATGATGCTGCCGCAGAGGCGGATATCCGCGCGGTCGTCCAGGCGGCAAAGCCTGCGATCGTGAAGGTGATCATTGAGACCTGCCTTCTGACGGACGAGGAGAAAGTGCGTGCCTGCCGGCTGAGTGAACGCGCTGGGGCGGCTTTTGTGAAGACTTCTACGGGCTTTTCCACAGGAGGCGCAAATGTGCATGATGTATCCTTGATGCGGCAGACAGTGGGAGACCGCCTTGGGGTGAAGGCATCCGGCGGGATCCATACGCCGCAGCAGGCGCAGGAACTGATCAAGGCCGGGGCAAGCCGGATCGGCGCAAGCAACGGGGTTGCCTTGCTTGGATGATGCGTCGGAAAGTTTCGTTGTATCAAGTGAATCAAAAGGTGCTGCAACGTTTCCGGGGGAAAGCGGCAGATACAAGCGGCAGATGCAATGAAAACAGTGGAAATGACAAGCGCAGAATTCATCAGTTATTTTTGAACAGGTCTTAACTACGGCGAGGCTTTCCAACGCAGCAGATGAGCGTTTGGACAAGTCAGATGTACAAGTTATTCTGTAACAGATCCTAAGGGGACAGATCAGGGGAGAAGGAATATGGGATTTCACAGGGCAGCGGCAGCCGGCCTGGCAGCGGCGCTCTTCGCGGGCTGTATGTGCATGCAGGCGGGGGCAGTCACGGTGGACTGGGATGACCTGACGGATGCGCAGCAGGAGCAGGCGTATCATCAGCTGGAGTCAGAAAACCAGGCTCTGAGGGAGCAGCTTGCCAGGCTGCAGGGAGCAGGCGGCAACGCTTTGGAGAATACCGGGACAGGTGCTGATACAGGCTCCAATGCGCAGGATCCAGGCGCAGCCGGGGAAGGAACCGGAAGCGGATCGGGAGAGAATGGAACAGGAGTCCGGGCTGGGGATGGAAACGGCGAGGCTGCAGACGGCGCAGGTGCCGAGTCTGCGGGGACTGCACAGGCCGGGCAGTGGAAGGATACGCAGACCTTTCTGGCAGACCTGGCGGCTTCCTTTAACGCAAGGCAGGAGGCGGCGCGTGCGCACACGAACGAGGAAGTCAACGCCATGGAAGAAGCGCAGATGTGGGATTTCCGGTTTTCCTGCGCAGAGGTAGAGCGGGATTTCTACGAAGCCTATCACGCGGCACAGTTTGATGACCTGAATGTCCTGTACCTGTGCTCGGAATACTGCCTTGGCCTGGAAAAGCAGTACCGGGCGGAGGATGTGTGGAATACGCAGGGAGATTCCGAGGAGGCCAACCGCCTCTACACGGCAGGCTATTACAACCGCGCCTACGCGCTGGTGGAGCTGTGTGATTATTACGGGCTGGATCTTGCCCAGGAATATCAGAATCTGAAAAATGCTGTCGCCCAGATGGACGCGATGAGCGCGGATGAGGTGAGAAATGCATCGGTGGATCCGGCGCGTGTCATGCAGGTGCAGGAGCTTTTGAACACCCTGGGATTCTTGTGCGGGACGCCGGATGGAATCTGCGGCAGGCAGACCGTAAGCTGCATCGAGCGGTTCCAGAATATGTACGGCTATACGCCGGCGGACGGGATCATAGACGATGAGCTGATTGCCCAGCTTACGGAACAGGTGTCCCGGCGGCAGTGATGCGTTGCTGCAAACAGATGAACTGAGCAGAATGTAACTACGGCGAGGCTTTCCAACGCAGCAGATGAGCGTTTGGACAAGTCAGATGTACAAGTTATTCTGTAACAGATCCTAAGGATACAGGCAGGTGATCAATGGGGACGAATCCTCTCGGGTATACAATCGTCAGCTCCGGAACAGGCGGAAGCTACATGCAGACAGACCTGATCGTGCTGTATATGCTGGACGGGGAGATGAACGTCGGCTGCTATGGCGACGTGACCAGGATGCGGAAGGAAGACATCCTGCTGATCAACTCCGGCACGGAATATACGATCAGCGGCATCAATGAGGCAATCTACGGGATCGCGTCATTTTCCATTCATATCATCTCACAGGTGATGGACAGTAAAACCCTGATGCTGTACGTGAATTCGGCAAAGGATCCCGCCCATTCCTTCCAGGATCTGCGCGTGATCCTGCAGGAGCTGACAACGGAATATATCATGGACAGCCATCAGACACGCGCTGCGGTGGACAGCCTGCTGTTTCGGCTTCTGGACAGCCTGATTGAAAATTACCAGCTCAGGCAGGGGCAGACTGTGGCAGGACAGAGTGAAACAGATGCCCGGATGCAGCAGATGATGCAGTATATCATCAGCCACATCCATGAGGAGATCAATCTCACCGACCTGGCAGAGGAAATGTTTGTTTCGACCTCTACCCTGTCCAGAATTTTCAGGAAAAGCACCGGGATTTATTTTGCCGATTATGTCATGCGCCTCAGGGTGCGGACGTCCCTGGGGCTTCTGAGAAGCTCTGACCAGAATCTGACACAGATCGCGATGAACTGCGGATTCTCCACCTCAGCCGCGTTTAACCGCTCCTTCCGGAAGGTGACAGGCATGATGCCGTCGGAATACAGGAAGAGATACCAGTTATCGACGGAATCCGAACAGAGCGCGAAGCTGGCAGAGCAGGAGGTCCGGGAAGAGCTCCGCAGGAAGGGGTACCAATACAGGAACCAGGCCATGCGGCAGGAGGTGGCGCTTTGCCTGGGGTCGATGACTCCGGTTCCTTACCGGCAGGCCTGGGCGGAATGTATCAATGCGGGAAGCCTGTACGTGCTGAGCCGCGCGAATACTCAGTTCCATGTCCTGCATCTCCAGGAATCATTACATTTCAAATACGTGCGGGTATGGAACATTTTCTCGGAAAAGATGATGGTGTCCGACGGCCGGACACTCGGGCAATATAATTTTGACCTGATCAACCAGGTGCTGGATTTCCTGGTCACGCATCATATCAAACCGTTTTTTGACCTGGGCAGGCGGCCGGATACGGCAATCCGTTCCCTGGGAGATGAGATCTACTATCAGGAGGAATACATCACATTTGCTTCCCGGGCAATCTGGGAGGACATGGTGCGGGCTTTTCTGGATGAGATTCTCAGCCGGTATGGCATTGAGGAGGTTTCGACCTGGATCTTCGAGCTGACCCGGGACTTCCACCAGAATGGGGGAAAGCTCTATGAAGAGGAGGGGTATGACTTTTTCAACGCATGGAAGTATACTCACAGGCTGATCCGCGAGAAGCTTCCGGGCGCCTTGTTTGGCGGAATATCGACGGTGATCGAACTTGACAGGCCATATACGGAACGGTTCTTCAAAAGATGTGTCCGGGAGCGGTGCGTACCGGATTATGCGTCCTTCTTCCTCTATTCCTTTGAGATGGTCAGCCGGAGGGAGCAGGAAGATCCCCGGAAGAACCAGGCAGTTCCCATGTCTTTGGAGTGGGAACGTGTTCAGATGATGAAGCAGCTGATGCGGCAGACAGGACTGAAGAAATGCAGGCTGTTTGTGACGGAGTGGAACAATTCCATCGGAAACCGGAATTTCCTCAATGACAGCTGTTTCCGGGCGGCGTACTTTGTTTCGAAGGGAATCGATCTGATCGGAGAAACCCAGATGATGGCACCCATGGCCGGCACGGACTGGGTCAGCAGTTATTTCGATACGACAAAGATTCTGAACGGCGGAGTCGGGCTCCTGACGAAGGATACGATCCGGAAGCCTGCATTTTATGCGTTGTTTTTCCTGGGGCATATGGGAACGCAGCTGCTTGCCAGGGGAGAGAACTATATCCTGACGAAGAAAGAGAACGGGGACCTGTACCTTCTATGCCATCATTTTTCCTGGTTTCGCGCCAGCACGCTCTCGGATTATGAAACCGTTGACCTGGAGCGGATCCGCCAGATCCAGTATGAGGATGACAGGCTGCTGGATATGAAGTTCCAGCTGAGCAGCCTGGCGGCGAAGGGGGAATATACCGTGAAGAAGCGGTCGCTGAACCGGCATAGCGGAAGCGTTCTGGATGAATGGGGGAAGCTGGGCTATGAGGCGAAGCTGAACCGTGACGATGTGAAATACCTGCAGGCGATCAGTGTCCCGGGAATCGAGATGGAGCGGGTTACTGCATCTGCAGAAGGATCGATGGATATCGAACTGAAACTGGAACCGCAGGAGGTGGTTCTGCTGCATATTTACCGGGTGGCGTAAGTCTGCCCTGCGATAGATCTGCCGGGTGGCGTAAGTCTGCCCTGCGATAGATCTGCCGGGTGGCGTAAGCCTGCCCTGCGATAGATCTGCCGGGTGGTGTATGGCTGTTGTGCCGATGGCAAGACGGTGTAGGGACATCCGGCCAGGCATGGCAGAAAAATTTCCTGGGTACAAAAGATCACTGCAGCAGACCAGTGCAGCAACAGCAGGGCAGCGCAGCAGCAGGAGGACAGTGCAGCAAGCAGGAAGGAATACATGGGATGTAAAAGGAGGAGACATGAAACTGACACAGGAACAAAGAGCAAAGGTAGAATCGATTCTGGAACAGATGACGTTGGAGGAAAAGATCGGGCAGATGAACCAGGAGTCCCCTTCTATTGTAGGCGGGTTTGATGTTCCGTTTTCTGAGCTGATTGAGATGCTGACCGACGGGCGTCTGCCCCAGGAAGAGTTTGAGAAGCTCATGTCAACAGCGAAGCAGGACTTCCATGAAGAGGAGATTCGCGCGGGCCTGGTCGGCTCTGTCATGGGAAATGACCCGCGCAAGGCCAACGAACTGCAGAAGATTGCGGTGGAGGAGACACGGCTCGGGATCCCGCTGATCATCGGCTTTG
This sequence comes from uncultured Clostridia bacterium, assembly GCA_946623485.1. Classification (GTDB taxonomy): domain Bacteria; phylum Bacillota; class Clostridia; order Lachnospirales; family Lachnospiraceae; genus Porcincola. The sequence continues at coordinate 125 of CAMORF010000180.1, read as the reverse complement.
ATGTCATCCATGGCCTGCGGAGCGTATTCCCAATCGCCATCGCGGAGGCCGGCTCCTTTGACGATGAACTCTTCGAAGAGACGGCTCATATGGCGGCAAGGGAATCCCGGGCGCATGGGATCAAC
>CAMORF010000179.1 GCA_946623485.1 uncultured Clostridia bacterium | reverse complement strand
TTTTGTTTTGTCTGCCTCTCTCGCGGCGACTCGCTTAATCTACCACGGCCGCGAATAGATGTCAACACTTTTTTTAATAAATCTGAAAAAAAGTTTTTTATGGGCTTACCTGCTGCTTCTGAAACATTCAGACGAGCGCACTCTCCCGGTCAATCATGATCACCGGGCTTGAAATCGGAACAACAATCCTGCAAAAAATCTGAAGCTGCCCTCCTCCATCCAGCATGGCCGCCTCAATCAGATCATCCTGAACAGCAGTCTGGAAATAATTGCGCAGGATCAGATGTACCAGGTAGAGCACAGGCCCGGAAGGATCAGTCCAAGATAGGAATTCTGCAGATGCAGAATCTGTGTATTGACCATATAGGCAGAAACCAGGCCGCCCGAAAACAGCATCGGGATCATCAAGAAGATCATAAGCGCCTTGCGGTAAGGAAATGTTTTCCTGGAAACGGCATAAGCAATCGGACACATCAAAACCAGTCCCAGCCCCGTTCCGACAACTGTGATCAGAAAGGAATTCAGGATCGAACGGAATAGATACGCCCCTGAGCGAAACGCATAGTGCCAGGCATCCAGCGAAAAAGAAGACGGGAAAAAGCTATATCCGTATTTTACAACAGATGTTTCGGAAGAGAAGGAAACAAGGATCACCAGCAATACCGGAAGAAAAAACAAAAACGCAAGCAAAGCAAACAGGATGCTTACTATCAGATTCGTGCGCTTTGAAAATGCACTTTTCTCAGCCGTCAGCACTTCCTGAGCATCTAAACTGTGCTGTCTCCTTCTATCGATACGCATTTCATATATCTCCTCTTCTTACACGAGACCGTATACGATGAAAGCTTGCCATATTTCATACCGCAGAGCTCAATAAACCGTGCCAGGCAAAACAGTTCATTGCAGGCAGGACAGTTCATCAAGAACCTGCTCCCTGTTGTGAAACAGGATCGTATGGATTCCGTACTGTTTTGCCCCGTCCAGATTCTTCTCTAAGTCATCCACAAATACTGTCTCTTCAGGGATCAGCCCGTAGCGCGTAAGCAGATAGGCATAGATCGGCGGATATGGCTTGACAGTATGAACATCACAGGACAGGATTCCTTCCGCAATCACGCCATAGTCTCCGATCTTCCCGGTGCCTCCCAGATTTTCTCCAAGGAAATCCATTGCCTGAGGGCAATCACGCAAAGCAGGCCTTGAGAAATTGGAAAGCACCAGCACCCGGTATCCTCTCCGGCGGATCTCCTCGATCCAATCCTTCGATTCTGCCCGATGTGTTACGATGCCATCCTGAAACCTCAGTGATTTTTCAATATCAGGAGCCAAAGCAGTATCCAATGCCTTCATCCGCTCCAGGATCCAGTCATATGGCATCAGATCCGTATCGATATGCTCCCAATATCCTGAATCCATCGTAACAGCCTTCAGGCTAAGAGCCTGCTCCTCGGTGTATCCCTTCCGCGTATAGTAGTCCAGCGTATGATAATCAACAAGCACGCCGCCGATATCAAGCACAACATTTCTGATCATAGCAGTCTCCATTCTAAGAGAGATATATCTCCATTATCTGCAAAAATAATATAAATTTTAAACTCTGCAAAATTATATAGATATCAAAAGCGGCCATCTTCATAAAGCGGCCGGTCGCATCAACTTATAGTAAACGCATTTATAAAATGCGTTTACTATAGCTATGTTTCCTCAAGCACCTGCTTCGGCAGGGCTACATGATTCCCTTGATGGCGCCGGCGGCGCTGTTCAAAAACGGGTTTACATTATAGAGAAATGAAAGCGGGGCACTCGCGTTGATCTCCTGCATCAACTGCATGCCGACCGGAGTAGTGGAAAACAGGGATAAGACCAGGAACAGCCCCCATACAATCAAAAGCCCCTGGAGCAAGCCCAGCACAAGCCCCAGCACATGATCCGCGGTTCCGACAATCGGCAAAGACCTGAATACCGCCAGGGCACCGAGTACCAGGCGGATGAGCAGCCATACCGCCAGCAACGTCACTCCATATGCCAGGATATTCATAATCAGGTTCGCGATATAATTGATGATATAAGAGCCAAAATCCTTTGCCCCGAGCCTTAGGTATCCATTTTCATTGTTAAATGCTTCCATCTGGTCTTTAATTGACTGCGGAAGCGGAAGGCTTTCGATAAATTTGGTCTGATCCACCCGGTCCATCCCCGCAGTCAGCCGCGACAAAAGATCGCTTCCGCTCACACCCTGCGCCCCGCCGCCTTCCGGGATCTGCGACGGCGCTTCTTCCAGAAGAGCCGGAGAAAAAAAGCTATATCCTGCAATCAACCCATCCGGCACCCAGGCAGCCCCGATTGACATCAGCCCATCCGGCACCCAGTTTGCTCCGGCACCAAGAAATGGCTGTGCAATCATCCCTGCCGAAGCACCCAGAATCATCTGCGCATAGTTTTCCAGCTCCGCATCCGACATCGTGTCAATCATGGATGGATCATATCCCATCGCCTGCAGCCGCGCCTTGATCTTATCACGGTCAAGCGCGCCGCTCCCGTCATCCGAGCGAACCGAATCAATCACAGCGGATACCTCCGATGGCGTGCCCTCATTTTGTCCTCCCAGCGCCGCCGGGATTGTATTCTTTACTATATTTCCGCCGATTGTCTCACATTGCTGCCTGATAAAACCATAGACAGGTGTTGTATGAAGCCAGGAGGTAACAACCGGCAAAAGAGATGTAACCAGAATTCCTGCAAGGATAAATGCTACAATTCCGGATATCTTTCTTACAAAACCGCGCAGTGCGCCGGATAAGGCATTCAGCCCTAATACGACGCACACAATAATTGTAACAATAGGGATTGATGTCAGATGGATCTGTGCCATACCGGTTCCTTTTCTAACGCCAGGTTCGTCTCCGCATCAGGCGGAGGCGAACCTACACGATCCGTATCCGTTCCATGCCGCTGTTGGTAAGGACTGCATATCTTCTGAATCCGGGGATCTTCACAAACGTGCCGATCTGTTTTTCATAATCCGCATCCAGTCTCGCGACGCCCCCCGGCGTGAAGACCATCAGATGCCCGGAATCATTCATGAGAATCTCACCGGAATCCATCCGGATCTGGGAATAACCATGCTTGAAGGTGGTGTCACACCGTTTCGACCCGTTCGGCCGGTATACCAACAGCCGGTACCGTTCCGTTGGCGAATCACTCGGCATCACGAAGCCGACATTGCTGCTGTCATGAAATGTGCTCAGGATCTCTCCGTCCACCTTCACAGTATCTTTTTCCTTCGGCTGTTTACCGGTCGAATAAGTCACAAATCCGGAATCGCCAATTGCTGCAGCCATACTGTCCGACAGATAACAGACGGACGGAAACACCACGTTCCGGTATTCGATCAACGCAGCCAGATGCGTCTCATCCGAATTGACCGAGGACGAGAAATCATAAAATGCGATGGCACTGTCCACCGAGCCGGATCCGATCCGCGCAAGAGATACCATCAGCTTCTGCGCATTTGACGACAAAGCAATGTCAAGCGGCTGTCCCTGATCCTCCAGGGTGGTGCGGACCTCAGCCAGAGGAGTCCCGTCTGTCCCCATCAGCCTCACCCGTATATCCTGGTCGTCCTTCAGCATCAGGGCTGAAACTCCATTTTTCGCAATCACGCCCTTCAGGATCGGCAGATCTGTCTGGAATGAACCAAGGGTTCCTTCGGTATTCACAATCCAGGCAATATATCCCTGCTGCTCATAGATCAGCATGGTCTCCCCTGACACATCCGTCTTTGGCGTCTCTATCGTATAGGCACTGCTCCACTGTGTCTCATTTTTCCCGTTGACAAATGAAACTCCGTCAGAACCGTACTTGATAAACCCGTTTCCAAGCTTTTCATAGCGTGTCCCGGAAATATCCTCTGCCTCATACGAAGCAGTCACTTCATAGCCGGTATACGTATGATAACGGCTCATAATCAGGTACATCACAATGGCGACCGCAATCATCACGATGATCGCAATATAGATGATGCCGGAACCAAGCCCGGCAGGCTCCTGCGAATCATCCGCGTATCCTTCTCCGGAGATATAATGATCCTTCTGGTCGTAATCTTCCCATTCCTCTTCCTCCTGGGCATTCCACATCGACCGAAGGGAAAGCATATTCCAAAGATTCTGCAACCGTTCCTTCATGTCTCCCCTATACCGCCACACTTCTTTGCAGCTAAGAATCTGTTCAGATATGATTTCTCACTTGACAAGCTGTTGCTGAACAGTTCCTTACAATTCGACCCGCCCATCCAGGGCTCTCAGCAGGGTTACCTCATCGATGTACTCCAGGTCGCCTCCCACCGGGACACCGCTTGCAATCCTCGTCACCCTGATGCCGGTGGGCTTCACAAGCCTGCTGATATACATCGCCGTTGTCTCCCCCTCCAGGCTGGAGCCGGTTGCGATGATCACCTCGTCCACATCCCCCTGCAGCCGTTGCATCAGCTCCTTCAGACGGATGTCCGATGGCCCGATCCCGAGCTGGGGGGAAATGACCCCCTGCAGAACATGGTAGACGCCGTTATAGTGGCCGGTTTTTTCATATGCCGCAAGATCCCTGCTGCTTTCAACCACCATTATGGTCCGGTGATCCCGCTTCAGGTCAGAACAGATCGGACAGAGCTCCTGGTCCGTCAGCGTGCCGCACTCTTTGCAGTAACGCACATTTCTTCTCGCCTGTGTCAAAGATGCCGCAAGGGCCTCTACCCGTTCCGGCGGCATACTGATGATATGAAAGGCAAGTCTTTGCGCCGTCTTCGAACCGATCCCCGGCAGGCTGCCAAGCTGCTCGATCAGATTGCTGATCTGGCTTCCGTAATAATCCATATCAGAATCCGAGTCCCCCAAGGCCGCCGAAACCGCCTCCAAGGCCCGCGGTAATGCTGCCCATTACATTCTCCACATCCTCCTGGGCCGCACGCAGCGCTTCATTTGCCGCAGCAATGATCATGTCCTGCAGCATCTCCACATCATCCGGATCCACCGCATCCGGATCGATCGTAACCTTGGTAAGTACCTTTTTTCCGCTTACCGTCACCTCAACAGCACCGCCGCCGGCCTTCGCGGTGTATTCCTTTGCTTCCAGTTCTTCCTGCTGCTGTGCCATCTTCTGCTGCATCTTCTGCGCCTGCTTCATCAGGTTGTTCATATTGCCAGGCATCATGCCGCCCGGGAATCCGCCTCTCTTTGCCATGTCTTTCCTCCTGTCATCCATCTATGATTACTCTGATTCCTGATCTGAAAATCTCAGTATCTCTATTCTGTTCCTGATCTGAAAT
>CAMORF010000178.1 GCA_946623485.1 uncultured Clostridia bacterium | reverse complement strand
GCGGAAGGTCCTGGAATCGCTGGGGGAACGGGAACTTCTAAACCATTCGTTCCTGTTTGGCTCCTCCAGGAATTATACGAGCAGGTTCTCGGACCGGACGCTGGATGAGCTGGTGAGGGCCTCCCTTGAGATGTCAGCAGAGCGCACAGGCGCATTGATCGTCATCGAACAGAATGAGAACCTGCGGGAGTATGAGCGGACGGGGATTGAAATCGATGCCCTGGTTACCAGCCAGCTCCTGATTAATATCTTTGAGCATAATACTCCGCTGCATGATGGGGCGGTGATCATCCGCGGTGACCGTGTCACGGCGGCTACCTGTTATCTGCCCCTGTCGGACAATAAGTCCCTGTCCAAGGCGCTGGGCACCAGGCACAGGGCAGGCGTAGGCGTATCAGAGGCGACGGATTCCCTGACCATCATTGTGTCTGAGGAGACAGGAGGGGTGTCCATCGCATACCGTGGCACCCTGATGAGAAGCGTCACGGAAAAGACGCTGCGCGACCGGCTGATCGAGGCACAGAACAAGACTGCCGCGGTACGCAAGAGGAGCCGCTGGTTCAGGAGGGCAAGATAACATGGGGCACAAGATCCGGAAAACCCTGCTGGGCAATCTGTGGATTAAATTTCTGTCGCTTCTGATCGCGATCGGAATCTGGCTGATGGTTACAAACGCGAATAATCCGACGAGAACCACGCTGTTCATGAACGTTCCGATCACGATTGTGAACCAGGACGCCGTCGCCGACATCGGCAAGGTGATCGAGGCGCAGGGAAGCGGGACCGTGACGCTCAGGGTCACGGAGAAGCGGTCTGTGCTGGAACAGCTGAACCGGACCGGCTCCGACTTCCATGTGGAAGCGGACATGAACAACATCACGGAGATGAATACGGTGCCGCTTACGGTCACCTGCGACAATCCCGTGATCACCTGGGATGAGATCGAGATCTCCCCGGCAAGCCTGAAGGTGACGCTTGAGGACAAGGTGGAGCAGACCTTCGTGGCATCGGTTACTGCGGAAGGAGTAGCCGGCAGCGGCTTTGAAGTAGGAACCAGCACGATCCTGCAGGGGAAAAACATCGTCATTGCAGGCCCCGGTTCTTTGATGCACATCATCAATCAGGTCGTTGCCCCGGTCAATGTGGACGGGCTGACGGAAGACAAAACATTGACAAGCACCCTGAAGATCTATGATAAGAACGGGGATACGTTTACGGATGCCCAGCTTTCCAGCCTGGAGTTCAAGGATGAAAAGGGGAATGTCCTGACGGGGCACATGGTTGACGTTTTGGTTGACCTGTGGAGGATCCGGACAGATGTCCCGATCCGTGTCCAGACAACCGGCAGCCCTGCCTGGGGTTACCGGATCTCCGGTATCACGACCATTCCGGAGCGCATCAGTGTATCGGGCACGGAGGAGGCGCTGGAATCCATGGGCGCCGTGTTTGATGTTGCGGATCCTGTCGATGTGAACGGCGCTGCGGAGGATGTAACGACGGAGATCGATCTGACGGCAACGCTCTCCCAGATGACCGGGCTGAAGCTGATCGCGGACGCGGATCCGTCGGTCCAGGTTCAGGTTGCGATCGAGGCAAATGGAGATGTTACGCTTCCGATTCCGCTCAGCGCGATCAGCTTTGCCAATAAACCGGAAGGAATGGATCTGGTGTTTACCCCTGCGGATGAGGTGTCCGTGAAGGTGCATGCGCTCTCGGAGGACGCGGAGAAGCTTTCCGCCGAGGCGATCAGCCTGAGTGTGGATCTGTCGGTATGCGCGGAAGAAGGAAGCTATGAGATCCCGGTTCAGGTCAGCCTGCCGGAGGGCTATGAACTTGCCTCTGACGTGCTGCTCACAGTTGTCTCCTCCAGGCAGGCAGCCCCGGCAGCCCAAGCGTCCCAGACCACCCAGGAACAGACGGAGGGAGACGCGCCATGATTGAAAAAGAGATTGTGCTTGGATGCTCCGGCGGGCTGTTTCTGAGGGACGCCGGAGCAATCAGAGAGAAGGCGATGCAGTATCGCTGCAGAAGCGAGCTTGTGATAGGCGATGAGTGCTATAACCTGAGGAGTGTACTGAGCGTGCTCAGCGCGCAGGTATGCTCAAAGAGGGAGGCTTTGCTCCGGTGTGACGGGGTTCAGGAGGCGCAGGCCATTCTGGATCTGCAGCAGCTTTTGGAGGAAGAACCGAAGGGAGGCCAGCCTGCCTGATTGCAGCGGAGAGGTTGATCCATGGACAGAGAGAGATACAAACGCCTGATTATGTTTTTTGCTTCCGTGCTGGTGATCGGGCTGCAGACGGCTCATTTCGCGTATATCTGGTATACGGAATACAACCGCCGCTCTGTAATCCAGATGTTTTACTGGAGGCGCGGAAACTGGGTGCTGTTCGGCCTCTATGCCCTGATTATATTCCTGATATCCAAATTATTCGGTGCGCTGAAGGTGGGATACATGCGCGTGCAGGATGTCATCATCGCGCAGATCTGTTCGGTTCTGTTCTCCAATGCCATCGTGTACATCCAGCTGGCGCTGATCGGGCGCTGGAAATTCCCGAACCATATCACCCCCATGCTCAGGCTGACTGCCGTCAACCTGGTGCTGGTTATCCTGTGGGTGGTTTTCATGCGGTGGATTTACAACACGATCTATCCGCCCAAGTCCGTGATCCTGGTGTATGACCAGCACAATCCGGAGAAGCTTCTGAAAAACATTGCTTCCAGGAAGGATAAGTACGACATCGAGGAAGCAGTCCCGGTGAGCCGCGGGATCTCGTACATCCAGGATCACATCCTGAACCATGAGGCATGTATCGTAGGGGATATCCCGTCTCATGAGAGAAACATTCTGGTGAAATATTGCTTCGAGAAGGGCGTTAGGTGCTATTGCAGCCCGAAGATCTCGGATATCATGCTGATGGGGGCGGAGAAGATCCACATGTTCGATACTCCGCTTCTTTTGATGCGCAACAGAGGCCTGACTGCGGAGCAGCAGTTTGTGAAGCGGCTTCTGGATATTGTGGTCTGCGTACTGCTGACCGGATTGCTGTCCCCGGTTCTGCTGCTGATCGCCGCCTGCGTGAAGCTGTATGACCGCGGCCCGGTTTTCTACCGGCAGGAGCGCCTGACCCAGTATGGAAGGGTCTTCATGATCATCAAGTTCCGGTCCATGCGGGTGGATTCCGAGACAAAAAGCGGCGCGCGGCTTGCGGCCAAAGGAGACGACAGAGTGACCCCCGTTGGCAGGTTCCTGCGCAAGATCCATTTCGATGAGCTCCCCCAGCTGTTTAACATCATCAAGGGCGATATGTCGATTGTAGGACCCAGGCCGGAACGCCCGCAGATTGCCGCACAGTATGAGAAACAGATTCCGGAGTTTTCCTACCGGCTGAAGGTGAAGGCGGGCCTGACAGGCTATGCGCAGGTGTATGGGAAATATAATACTAAGCCATATGACAAGCTGAAGCTTGACCTGACCTATATCGAAAATTATTCTCTTCTGCTGGATCTGCAGCTTGTGGCGACAACGGTAAAGATCCTTTTCCAGAAGGAGAATACGGAAGGGGTGGATGCCGCGCAGAAGACTGCGTCCGGGCAGAATGACCTTCTTCCGCAGGATCAGGAAAAAATGGAGAAACAGGTACAGGAAACGATCCGGGAACTGAAGCTGGAAGAACAGGCCTCCCTGCATGGTCAGGTGGCTCCGCAGAATGTGACTTATGAGGACGCGGCGGCATTGCCGAAGGGAGTCCGCGCCAGCGATGTCGCGGCCTCCCACCTTCCGGGGCTTCTCGTATCGGTGATCATCCCGGTATATAACGGTTCGTCAACCCTGAAAGAAGCCATCGACAGTGTCCTGGCCCAGGACATGCATTTTGAATCAGCGGACCGGATCGGGAAGGGAAGCATCCAGGAACTGGAGGTCCTTGTGATTGATGATGACTCGACAGATGACCCGGACAGTGTCATGCTGGAGTATGAATCAGATCCCAGGGTGATCTATCTGCACAATAAGAACCGCCTCGGGGCGGCGAAAAGCCGTAACCGCGGCGCGCTCCTGGCGCGGGGCAAGTATATCGCGTACCTGGACGCGGATGACATATGGAAGCCGGACAAGCTGAAGAAGCAGTTTGCGCGGATCTTCTCCACCGGGAACGTTTTGTGCTGCACGGCACGGGAACTGATCCGTCCGGACGGGAGCAGGACCGGCAGGGTGATTGGCGTGAAGGAGACCCTGACCTGGCGGGATATGCTCATGAACAATCAGATCAATTGCTCCTCCGTGGTGCTGCTGACCGAAGTGGCAAGGCGTTACCCGATGATCCATGAAGATTCCCATGAGGACTATATTACCTGGATGAGCATCCTGAACCGCTATGAAGCGGTATGCGCGGTCAATGAGCCGTTGATCCTGTACCGGGTCAGCAATACCGGGAAGAGCGGAGGAAAGCTGAAGAGCGCGCGGATGAGGTACCGGGCTTACCGTTACCTGGGATTCGGCCCGGTGCGGAGTGCATGCCTGTTCACGGGATATGCGTTCCGCGGGGTGATCAAGTATGTGACTGCGTGAGAGAAACCTATGCTGAAATTACTGATAACGGAGCGGCGCCTGATCTGGCCGCTTGCCAAAAATGATTTCCGGAAAAAATTCGCCGGCTCCTACCTGGGGATCATCTGGGCCCTGGTACAGCCTGTGGTGACGGTACTGGTGTACTGGTTCGTGTTCCAGGTGGGGCTCAGGCAGACCGATCAGGTGGGCGGCGTGCCGTTTATCCTGTGGATGCTCGCAGGGCTCGTGCCGTGGTTTTATTTCAACGACGCGCTCCAGGGCGGGACGAAATCCCTGATCGAGTACAGCTATCTCGTGAAGAAGGTGGTTTTCCGGATTGAGATTCTCCCGATTGTGAAGGCGGTCAGCGCGCTGTACGTACATACCTTTTTTGTCGCCCTGACCTGGGTTTTGTATTGTCTTTACGGAAAGTTTCCCGGCCTGTATACGTTCCAGGTATTCTATTATACCTTCTGCATGTTCCTCATGGTGCTGAGCCTGAGCTATGCGACGAGTGCCATTACGGTATTGTTCCGCGACATGGAGCAGCTGGTGGCCATCGTGCTTCAGATTGGTGTGTGGGCCACCCCGATCATGTGGAACCTGTCCTCTCTCTCGCTTCCGGGATGGCTTGTGACGATCTTTAAACTGAACCCGATGTATTATATCGTCTATGGCTACCGGGATACCTTCGTGTACCACAGGGGGTTCTGGGAGCATCCCCTTCTGACGGTGTATTTCTGGGCATTTACGGCGCTGGCATACCTGTGGGGCGT
>CAMORF010000177.1 GCA_946623485.1 uncultured Clostridia bacterium | reverse complement strand
CAGGGAAGCCCTGACGGAATATATTAATCAGCTGTTTTAAGCGCCAGAAGGCTGCGTAAGGAACTGTCACGAAGCAACAAGAACGCGGAGATTGATGCCTCCGCTTTTTGGGGGCCAGAAGGCTGCTCCGTAAATTGGTTTTCAGATCCTGAACATGAAAGAGTAATACTATTTCGTTCGTTCTTTTATAGAGGAGGTTTTCTTATGAAAGGATCTCTTATGCGGGCTTATTATAAGCGGGAATTTCACGCGAGATGTTGTGTGACGTTGCTGTTTTTGCTCAGCCTGGCGATTCTGTTTCTGATACCTGCGTATCAAACGTGTGCTGCGCAGCCTGGCATGGAGGAGCTGAAATACAGGAAAGATCTGGTGCTGCAGGTACTGCTTCCCGCAGGCTACGATCCTGCCAGGGAATATCCGTCTGTCTATTTTATGCCGCAGGATGGGGTTAAGGCGCAGGGATATATGGAGGAAGGAGTGCCGGAAAGGCTCCGCTCTCTGGAAGCGGCAGGACAGATCCCGGAGATGGTTTATGTCTTTGTGGAGTTAGACAAAGATCAGGATCCTGCAGGGCAGATTGCGTCTGCGATTGCGGCCGTGGAAGAGAAGTATTCCGTGGTAAGGGAAGCATCCAGGCGGGGTGTCATCGGAACCGGCGCGGGAGGATCTCTCGCCTTCTGGCTGGGATACGGCATGGCGGATGGAAAGATTGCAGCCGAACCGGCCTGGTTTTCCGCGATCGCAAGCCATGACGGAGATTTCACCTCTGACCGGAATCCATATCTTGATTCCTGCGGCCGTGTGTATGACCACCTGAAAGATCCGCTCGCTTCCTTTGGCGCGGATACCGGCTGGCTGTCAGAGTATTACACCTACCTGGACTGCAATGCGCAGAACAGCCTCACCTGGGCGGAAGGAGGAAGCGCGGACCTGGCGGCATTATACCGTACCGGCGGGATGGTAAGCGAAGACAGCCTTCCCGCATGGGATTATAACGTATTTACCTATGCGATCCTGCCGGAAGCACATTACGGGACATGGATTGATCGCCTGGAAGAATCCCTTGGCGGATTCGCGGTTCATTTTGGCCTGGCTCCGGGCCTGGGGGAGGCGGAGACTGAGACGGAATATCAAGTACAGGAGACCGTTGTTTCCGGGGAAGACCGCATGATTGACCTGATGGGACCATGGCATTTCATCACGGCAGATGCATGGGCTGCAGAGGATCCTGGAGTCAGTGCCAATGACATCGATGAGATTGCCGGCGCGGAGTGGAACAGCTGGGATATCGTAACGCCGGGGCTTGGCTGGTGGACGGCAGACTTTGCCCCCTGTATGGACAACAACGCAAATTATGTTGGTTATGCGTGGTATGTCAGGGAGTTTGAGGTTCCGGAGGAATTCGATCTCTCAGGCCTCCAGCTGGAAGCCGGCATGGTGGACGAGGCAGATGAGGTGTATCTGAATGGCGTCCGAATCGGCCAGACAGGAATTCAGGAGGAAGGTGGAAGCTACGACGGGACGAATCCTTGGGATGAAGAACGTGTTTACCCGATTCCGGATGGCCTGCTTCAGACCGGTACAAATCTTGTCTGCGTGCGGATGTGTAATGGAAGCGGCGGCGGAGGCTGGTATGCCGGCCCGATCCGGATCCGCGCCTTGCAGGACGCAGGTGCAGATCCCGCGAAAACCCTTCAGAGGTTCTACACAACATCATTTGCAGCTGACTCCCTGAAAGGGCTTGAAATTGAGTATCGGGTTTATCTTCCGGAAGGATACTATGAGTCTGAACTTCGCTATCCGGTTGTATACATGCTTCATGGCTATGGCTCTACCGGAAAGTCCTTTGAGATCTCCGGCGTGCCTGAAGTCCTGGATGAAGGAATTGCTTCCGGCCAGATCCCGCCGTGTATTGTCATCTTTCCATCAGACGGACATCCCCAGAAGGCCAGCTGGTGGTCCGGCGCATACGCGGATATGCTGAACCGGGACCTGGTGTCACAGGTAGACAGCACGTTAAGGACTGTGGACAGCAGGGAATACCGTTTCCTTGCCGGAGAGTCCATGGGGGGAGGCGGAGCGTACCTGAACGCGCTGGAGCACCCTGAATTGTATGGAGGCGTGCTGGACATCTATGGCGCGCTTCGTTTTACAGGGGCGTTGAAAACATTTCTCAGTATGGATGCGGATGGACTTCGGAAATTCCGCCATTATATCATCTGTGGAAACCACGATATGTACTGTTTCGACCTGGATCACATCGAGATGGGGAAGCACCTGAATGAGTTACAGGTCCCTCATGTGTTTGAGATTGATAACGGAGAACATAGCTCCTCTTTCTATCTGCCGCGGCTGAAGGAAGGCTTTGCATATCTTCTGGCCGGGCTTGAACCGGTCGATGGGACGGATGATGCCGCAAGTGCCCGGACGGAGACGGAAGAATGACCCTTACTGTGGCGATTCTTGCAGCGTGTATCCTGGATTGCCTGTTTGGGGATCCGCAGCAGATGCTCCATCCGGTGGTATTGATGGGAAGATGCATCTCCGGGATGGAGCGGTTTCTCAGGCGGCGGTTTCCGGCTACAAAGGAGGGAGAACTGGCAGCCGGCAGAATCATTGCAGTGGTTCTGCCGGCTGCGGTCTTTGCGCTGGCCTTTGCCGCCTGCCGGGTTTGCCTGCTTCTTCATCCGATTTTGTATTTTTGCCTGGAGGCTTTCTGGGGATATCAGGCTCTTGCCGCAAGATCATTGGCAGGGGAGGCTGAAAAAGTGAGAAAAAGCCTCACAGGGGAGGCTGGTCAAGAAAGAAAAAGCTTCACAAGAGAGACTGGTCAAGAAAGAAAAAGCCTTACAGGGGAGATTGGTCAAGAAAGAAAAAGCCTCACAAGGGAGACTAATCAAGAAAGAATATGTTTCACAGGGGAGGCTGAAAAAGAGAGCAGCAGTATGGAAGGTGAAAGCTGCAGGAGGAAGGATAGGCTGTCTTCTGCCCGCAGGCAGGTTGCAAGGATTGTCGGGCGGGATACGGAAAAGCTGGATGAAGCAGGCATCATCCGCGCCTGTGTGGAGACAGTAGCGGAGAATTCTTCTGACGGTGTCACTGCTCCGCTTTTTTATCTGTTGATTGGAGGTGCGCCGCTGGCGCTTGCTTATAAGGCAGTGAACACCATGGACAGCATGATTGGTTACCGGAATGACAGATATCTGTATTTTGGGAGAGCAGCGGCACGTCTCGATGATTGTTTTAACTTCCTTCCGAGCAGGATTACCGCTCTTTTATGGATTGTGGCAGCAGCTTTGGTTCCCTTTGCGGACGCAGGGCAAGCCTGGAGGATTTTTCGCCGGGACAGAAAAAAGCATGCAAGCCCAAACGCGGCACAGACGGAATCTGCCTGCGCCGGGGCACTTCATATCAGGCTGGCGGGGCCGGCTTCCTACTTTGGCAGGCGGATGGAGAAACCTTGGATTGGAGACGATGACAAACCAGTAGAACCGGAGGACATCAGGCGCAGCGTATGGCTGATGTGGATCAGCAGCGCCCTGGCGCTTGCGATCGGGATTGCGGTCAGGGTGCTTTTAAGGAAAATGACATTTCATGTGTAAGGAAGACAATACAAACCTTCTGTTTCTTCAGGATGAGGACAATACAAACCTTCTGTTTCTTCAGAAGGAGGACAATACAAACCTACTGTTTCTTCAGGAGGAGAATCATAAAAACCTCCAGTTCCTTCAGGACAGGATGAAAATGCAAATCAGGCAGGCGGAGGATTCCGGGGCACAGGTAAAGCGGGGAGAATACAGAACCCTGGCACTGGAACGATGGAACCAGGTGCAGCATCCGTTGCATGGTCTCGGTCTGCTTGAGGATGCGGTTGTACAGATCGCGGGGCTGATTCAAAGTGCGGATGTCCGTCTTGACAAAAAGGCAGTGGTTGTTTTCTGCGCGGACAATGGTGTCACCGCAGAGAATGTAACGCAGGCGGATAGCAGCGTGACTGCCGTGGTTGCGCACTATCTTGCCAAGGGCAGGACCTCTGTCTGCCGGATGGCGTGCTTAGCGGGCGTAGATGTCATCCCGGTGGATCTGGGAATCCGGGACTTTCAAACAGAAGAGGGAGTCCTGGACCGGAGGATCGCAAACGGAAGCAAGGACATCTTATATGGTCCGGCAATGACAAGGGAGGAAGCGCTTCGTGCCATATTGACGGGAATCGATCTGGCCGGGGAGCTGAAAGACCTTGGATATCAGATTCTTGCCGCCGGTGAGATGGGAATCGGAAATACGACAACCTCTGCTGCCTGTTGCTCCGTGCTGCTTGGATATGATCCTGGGCAGGTGACCGGGAAGGGAGCCGGACTATCGGATGCCGGACTTGCGCATAAGATTGTAGTAGTGCGGGAGGCGATCCGGAACAATGGACTGACATGGGAGAAGAGATCAGACGATCCTTCCAATGATGCAGATACAATAGAAGTCCTCCGAAGAGTCGGTGGATTTGACCTTCTAGGAATGTGCGGCATGTACCTGGGCGGCCTGATCCATGGCATCCCTGTCATTATAGACGGTTTCGTGAGCAGCATCGCGGCACTTGCCGCATTCCGGCTTTGCCCGGACTGCGCAGATGCCATGCTGGCAAGCCATGTATCCTCTGAGCCCGCAGCGAGGCTGATATTGGATGCAATCGGGAAGCCACCCCTCATCACTGGAGAACTTCACCTGGGGGAGGGAACCGGAGCTGTCCTTGTGATGCCGATGCTTGACATGGCCCTGGCTGTTTACCGGGAAGGATACACCTTCGCGGAAGGGGGGATTGAACCCTACCGGCCATTGTGACGGCAATCCGTGAGCAATCTGCGCAGGTTATTGATCGACAGTTCCTAAGATATTTCTGAACATGTCCTAAAATGGAAAGGATCGGCGGAATGGTCACTTTGGTGATTGGAGGCGCTTGCTCCGGAAAAAGTGAATATGCGGAAAGCTGCCTGCAGGATGCGAAGGGTGAAAAGGTCTACCTTGCCACCATGACCGTTCCGGACGAAGAGAGCAAAAAGAGGGTCCTGAGGCATAGACGACAGCGGGAAGGAAAGCATTTCCGGACGGTGGAGTGCCCGTACAATCTGCTTCGCGCAGCAGCGGATGTGCCGGAAGGATCTTATGTCCTTCTGGAAGGAATCGGAACCCTGGCTGCCAATGAACTCTTTCAGGAGATGCTGCAGCTGCCGGATGCAAAAAGCAGAATTCTCCGGGGAATAGACCTGCTATCAAAACGCGCTGCCCATCTGGTAATTGTATCAGACGAAGTCAACCGGGCCGGATTTGACTATGA
>CAMORF010000176.1 GCA_946623485.1 uncultured Clostridia bacterium | reverse complement strand
AATGGGGACTGAGAGTGGGGATCATGATTTGTCTTCTCATCACGCGGCATGTCCGGAATGATCAAAGTGGAGAATTATCGTGCGGTTAAGGAGGAGATTCTGGTATGATGGATACCGGGAAGGACAGGAAAGATTACACAGACATGGAGGAGGTTCCCGGCCTTAAAGCAGAAGGAGAGAGAGAGTCAAGCGGGAAGATCGATAAGCTGGTGAATTCCATGCGTTCCCTGTTGGAACACATGCCGGCGCTTACATTTTCGAAGGATGTCAGGACAGGGCAATATCTTGCCTGCAATCAGGCTTTTGCCGAATACGCGCACAAAAGCTCGCCGTCCGGTGTGGCGGGGCTGACGGATTATGAGATCTTTGATCGCAAAACGGCGGCGCATTTTGTCGAGGATGACCGGCGGGCTCTGTCCATGTCACAGCCGCTTGTATTTTATGAGGATGTGGCGGATGCAGCCGGCAATCCCAGACAGTTTCAGACAACGAAACTGAAATTTCATGATGAGGAAGGAAAGCTTTGCCTTCTTGGGATGTCCGTGGATATTACGGAGATGATGAAGGTGAAGCAGGAAAATAAGCTTGCGAAGGATGCTTATGAGCGTGCGCTGCGGTCACGCAGGGTATTCGAAAGTATCGTTGAAACCTTGTCGGATGATTATTTCAATCTGTTTTATGTGGACCTGACAACGGATGAGTATGTCGAATACGGTTCCAGGACGGAGGCAGGGCACCGCACCATCGAGGTTCATGGAACAAACTTTTTTGAGACAAGCCGGCGGAATGCGCTCAGCTATATCTATAAAGAGGATCAGGAAAAGTTTGTTCGTGCGCTGGATAAGCAGTGGCTTCTGAACGAGATCTCCAGGCATGGGGCATTTGTCCTGCAATACCGCCTGATGATTGGCGAGGTACCGACCTATGTGAGCCTGAAGGCGGCGCGTGTCAGCCACGACCGGAACCATATCATCATCGGGATCAACAATATTGATTCTCAGATGAGGGACAGGATCGCGGCGGAGCATGCAAGGGAGGAGCGCAAGACCTACCAGCGGCTCAGCGCTTTGAACGGCAATCTGCTTGTGCTGTATCTGGTGGATCCGGAGAGCGGCCAGTATTCGGAGTTCAGTTCCTCCAAGGGCTATGACGGGCTTGGGATTGAAAAGCAGGGGGCAGATTTTTTTGGAACAACGTTCCGGAACAGTATGTGGACGGTACATCCGAAGGATCAGAAATTATTCCATTCGCTGATCACGAAGGAGAAGATCCTTTCCGCGATCAGGAAGGATGGGGTATTTGTCCTGAATTACCGGATGGTGGCAGGAAATCTGCCTGCTTATGTGCAGTTGAAGGCGGCGTTGGATGAAGAAGACGGGAAACCGCAGTTGATTATCGGGATCCTGGATATCGACGCACAGGTCAGAAATGAACAGGAGTATGCCTATAAGCTGTCTGCGGCCACAAGGATGGCGAACATGGACGCGCTTACCGGAGTGAAGAACAAGCATGCCTATGTGGACATGGAACGGCAGCTGAATGAGCAGATCGAGGAGTGTGACGGGATCGAGTTCGCGATCGTTGTCTGTGATATCAATGAACTCAAGCAGATCAATGATACGAAGGGGCACAGCGCCGGGGACCTGTATATCCGGAAGGCCTGCCGGATTATCTGCAATGTGTTCCAGCACAGCCCGGTATTCAGGGTTGGCGGGGATGAGTTTTCGGTCATCTGCCAGGGGAATGATTATGCGCATATCGATGAGCTGATGGAGAAGATGGATGCGGAAAATGAGCGGAATAAAAAAGCCGGTGATGTGCAGATTGCGTGCGGCATGGCATTGTTTGACAGACGCCGGAACCGAAGCGTAGAGTCTGTTTTTGAACAGGCTGACAGGCGGATGTATGAGCATAAAGCCATCCTGAAGGCATGAGATATCTCTGCCGCGGAATCACTGGTACACAAGGTTGAGCTGTGCTATCGGATGAAAAGACAAGCAAGATGTACAAGTTATTCTGTGACAGATCCTAAGAACCTGTTCCGGGATAACGTATGGTCTTGCTTGTCTTTTTCTCCGATTCCACAGGTCAGGGTTTGGGTACATAGCAAAACCGGAACGCCGGACAGCGGTGAAATCTGCTGCCCGGCGTTCCGGTTTTTTGATTTCCGTGCTTACGAGCGCCGGATCCTGAGATCAGGATTTGGCTCTCAGGAAGCTGTTGACATCCGTATTGCCGAAGGTATCGTCCTTCCAGAGGATGCTGAAGACAAGTTCTTCCCCTGCGTCATCAAATGTCGCGTCGAGGGCGAACAGGCCGGTACCATCTCCTTCTTCTGTCTCGGCCTCGGTCTCGGCTGCATTGTCAGTGATCTCGGCGACATGCTCCGTCCCATTCCAGTAAACAAGGGCATCCTCGATGCAGTCATAATAACCGGTCATCGTATAGAACGTGGTTTTTCCGTCCCTGCCGCTGCCGTCAGAAATGACGAATTCAAGCCCGTCATCATCCGCAAGGGTGATCTCAAGGGTACGGTTGCCGTCCTGTTCTTCCCAGACGCCCTCCAGGTAAGGAGCGAGGTCACTGCCATTGGTTGCAAATGCCTGGCCGCCGCCGACGTTTTCGGTAATCTTGCCATCCTTCGTGGTGACATTGAAGTCCAGGTACTCTTTGACATAGTGGCCATTGGTGTAAACCAGGCGGATGGTATCTTCTTCCTCTTTATCCTCGTCATTGATCGCACGGAAGCTTCCGGCGTAAGCAAGGCCGTCCTCCGAGTCAGACTCTGTCACCAGCTCAACGAAGGAGGCATCGCCCTTATCCCCCTGGTAGGATGTCCAGTAAAAATCAGGATCTTCACGGTCAGACTTGATCCGGATTGTCATGACACCATCGTTGAATTCGGTATCGAAGGAAATCGCCGGACCCTGCGTGAACTCGGTCTCAGTCTCGGTTTCAGAGGCAAAAACAGGTGCCGCCATCAGGCTGGCTGCAAGGATCGCGGTTCCAATCAGGATTGACTTCTTCTTCATATTGTGTTCTCCTTTTCTGTTCAGAATGAATCTATTGATCTCAATACCGGGTGCTTCCCTGCCTGTAACCGGATCGTGCGATGATATGCCGGATCGGTTGTTGCAGGAGCGCTACACCAGTATATACGAAAATGCACTCTGAGAGCCATGGAAAAATGTATATTCAGAAAATCTTCAGAAATCCCTTTGGGAAATGCAGGAAAGAGGACATCTTGCCGGATTTGTGCCTTAGAGTGTGTTTGTGATATGATACGGGTTGTTACTCATTGATCCGGAAGGCGGGAAGGGCAATGGATTTGAGGAAAGGAATCAGCCTATGGGGTATGTATTGGAGACAAAGGACCTGACGAAGAAATACGGGTCAAAGATTGCAGTGAACAAGGTGAATATGCATATACCGGAGGGCCGGATCTATGGCCTGATTGGCCGGAACGGGGCAGGAAAGACAACCGTCATGCGCATGATCAGCGGACTGTCCAGGCCGACCGATGGGGACTATTCCCTGTTTGGACAGACCGGGGCGCAGCGGGGGCGGCTGCTCCGGCAGGTGGGCGTTCTGATTGAATCCCCGGGAATCTATCCAAAGTTCTCCGCCCAGGAAAATCTGAGGATCAAATGCATTGCCCTTGGCGTGGATGCGCGCACGGAGATTCCCAGGCTGCTGGAAGCGGTGGGACTGGAAGGAGTTGACAGCAAAAAAGGAGCAGGTTCATTTTCCCTGGGAATGCGCCAGAGGCTTGGAATTGCGCTGGCGATGGTTGGAGCCCCCAGGCTTCTGATCCTGGATGAGCCGATCAATGGTCTGGATCCTCAGGGAATCGTGGAGATGCGGGAGATTCTTGTGCGGCTTCGGGAGGAACAGGGGATCAGCATCATGATTTCGAGCCATATCCTGGAAGAACTGGATAAGGTGGCGGATCTGTACGGGGTGATCCATGAAGGCAATCTGCTGGATGAGTTTTCGGCAGAGCAGCTTCACCTGCGCAGCGGAAAATACGTGAAGATCCGTACGGACAATCCTTCCGCCGCGATGGAGGTGCTTGCGAAAATGAATATTCCGGCGCAGCGGATGGAGGAGAGGGGCTGCATCCGCGTGTCGGGGAACCTTGACCAGACTGCGGCGATTTCCAGGGAGCTGGTGAATGCCGGGATCGGCCTGGAGGAGATCTTCCTGCGTTCGCTGTCACTGGAGGACTATTATCTGAGAATGACAGGAGGGGAAAGGGATGTTTAATTTGATCAGAATGGATATCCACAGGATGTTCAAGGCCCGCAGCTTCAAGGTCTGTCTGGCATTCGCTTTTTTCTTTGGCTTTTGCAGAATGCCCCTTGCGAAGCTGTTTTCCATGCTGCTGCGGTTTCTTCCGGCCAGTGCTTCGCTTGAGGGGCTTTTGCCGAAGTCGGTGACGCTGACATCGATTCTGGAGAATCCGTTTCCTGTCGTGAATTCGATGCTGATCATGTTCTCGGTTTGCTATTTTTATTATGCGGACATTGAACATGGCTTTATCAAGAATATCGCGGGCCAGGTTTCTAAGAAGGGCTACACCATGATTTCCCGCTTTATCGCCGTAATCCTGCATAACCTGATCTTTATCGCGGCAGGGATCATCGGGAATCTGATTGGAAATGTGATTGTCCTGAAGGTTGTTGCTGATGTCGGGGTTCCACATGCCCTTGGCGCACTGTGCCTGCGGTTTTTGCTGCTCCAGGGGGTCTGCGCGATCCTGCTGTTTGTGACATGTGCCCTGCATAGCAAGACCTTTGGCATGGTTCTGGCCGTGGTGTTTGGAACCGGAGCGATGGCACTGATCTATATGAGCATAGACACTGCGGTCAATATGGCATTGAAAAAGGTGATTGCGATCGAGCAATATATGCCGGACCAGCTGATGGACGCAAAGGCGCCCCCGCTGATTCCGGGATTGCCGGTAGCGGTTGTCACAATCGCTTTGTTCCTGTTCCTTGCAGTGCACGTCTTTGACAGGAAGGAAGTCAGATAAGAAGCTGTTCATTAGTTATTTCTGAACAGATCCTAAGGATCTGACTCGTTGCACTCCCCGGTGCGGCAAAAAACGTCAGGAAAAGTGACGTTTTTGGATTAGAAAAGGAACCAGCATTCTCCACATAGATGCTGGTTCCTTTTCTCGTTTTCCAGGACGATGAAAACACCTGGTTCCTATAATACCTGGTAACAATGATACCTGGTTCCATTGATGCCTGAATTCCATTCTGTACTTCGATGCGGCAGGATCGAATGATACTTACTGGACTTCGATGATGCCATCGAGAATATAGTGGAAGGAGGGGGCAGAGGAATTCAGGT
>CAMORF010000175.1 GCA_946623485.1 uncultured Clostridia bacterium | reverse complement strand
AAGCAAGCTTGCCGGCACGAATTTTGACAATATGCAGGGGGTGCTGAATAATTACATCAAATTATGGTATAAAAAAACCGGACATCCGCATTGGGTGCCCGGTTTTTCTTGCTTCATTCATTCGAGGAATGCCGAAAGGATGCCAGCTGGCCAAACTGAATTGCCGCGCACTTCGGCGCGGCAACCGAAATCATCCGGAAACTGACGTTTCATATTCCAGAGATGACGTTTCAGGATGATATGGTCATGCACGGCTCAGACTCTGGACAGATACTCCCCTGTTCTGGTGTCAATCTTCAGCTTATCGCCTGTATTGACAAACAGCGGAACCATAACCTGAGCGCCGGTCTCCACGATCGCCGGCTTCGTCGCGCCTGTCGCGGTATTGCCCTTGACACCCGGTTCTGTCTCAGTCACTTCCAGTTCTACAAACAGAGGCGCTTCAATCGCGAAGACAGACCCATTGTAGGAAAGAACCTTACACATCTCATTTTCTTTGACAAACTTCATGTTATCGCCCACAATATCCGTGCCGATCGCGATCTGATCGTAGGTCTCGACGTTCATGAAGTTATACAGATCGCCATCCTGATACAGATACTGCATATCAACACGGTCAATCCTTGCCTGCGGGAACTTTTCCGTCGGACGGAAGGTCTTCTCAACCACGCCGCCGTCAATGACATTCTTCATCTTTGTGCGGACAAAAGCAGCGCCCTTTCCCGGCTTGACATGCTGGAACTCCAGAACCTGCATGACCTGCCCTTCAATCTCCAATGTAAGACCGTTTCTGAAATCACCTGCTGAAATCATATATGAATCCTCCTGCTGAATCGTAATAAACTAATTTATTGTAATATATCATGTCATGAAATTCAAGCCCCGCCCGCAAGCGCTGTAATCTCATCCACTGCCTGGCGGAAAGTCTTATGCTCGTTGCGCACAACCACATCCGCCGCCTCCAGGTACAGCGGCTCCCGCACAGCAAGGATCCGGGTGATCTTCTCCCGGAGGGTTCCCTCCCCCTGATGCAGCAGGGGACGCTTGGTATCATCTCCAAGCCTTTGCGCAAGCGTATCGATTCCCACCTTCAGGTAGACAACACATCCGATTTCATGAAGAAGCGGACGGTTTTCCTCCCTCAGCGGAAGGCCCCCTCCCACGGAGAGCACAAACCCGCCCTGGCGCTCTGCCAGGGAGCGCAGGGTCTGTGTTTCCAGCGCGCGGAAATGCTCCTCCCCTTTTTCAGCAAAGATTTCGCTGATCTTTTTTCCTTCTGCCTGCTCGATCAGGTCATCGGTATCCAGGAAGGACACGCCAAGTGATTTCGAGACTGCCTTTCCGAGGCTGGTTTTTCCCGCGCCCATGAATCCAATCAAAACAATATTATCCCTTCCGGGCTGCATCTTACTGACCATCTGTTTTCTTTCCTATGTTCTATAATCCATAATACATTATCTCGTTATACCGGGTGTTTGCCTCTTCACTGGCTTTCTTTTCTTTCCAGGCATCCACTTCGCTGCGGATCGCCAGCATCTCATCCACGATCAGTTCCTCGCTCTTTGGCTTCACATAGTCGAGATAAGAGATCATACGCTCCATCGCCTTCGGACTGCCAAGATGCTTTGCCGCAGCCTCTCCGAGCGAGGCCGGAAATCCGAGCCGTTCCACCGACCTCACAAGTTTATCTTTTGTGCTGATCCATAATGATTGATTCGTTGTCATCCTTCTCTCCGATCAGTCAGCCCATACATCGATCCTGTGTAATGATAAAGAATGATCATTCTCGTGGATTGTCAGAGGAAATTTCGTGTTCTTTGGAATATGCTTTCGAATGCCGGTAAAGCCCCAGGATCGGCCGCTCAAGAAACCTTTTGAGGACAATCTGGATTTCTTCCTTCGGATTGATCGGAAGCACCATGATTGTCTTCAGGCCCATGAAGCTTCCGCCCCACAGGTCCGTAAAGATCTGGTCGCCGACCACGAGGGTGTTGTCCTTATTCGTTCCCATCTTCTCCATGGCCTTCCGGTATCCGCCCGGAAGGGGCTTGTGGGCGAGCCATACGATATCCGCATGGATCTGCCGGTTGAACATCTCAACCCTGGGTCTTTTGTTATTGGACACCAGGCAGCAGGCAAACCCGATCTTCTTCAGGCGCTTAAACAGCCGGATCGCTTTTTCATCCGCAGGCGCCCCATGAGGGACAAGCGTATTATCGACATCAAATATGATCCCCCGGAACCCCTCCTCATACAACCGTTCAAAATCAATCCGGTAGGTGGATGAGATCAGCTCCGAAGGAAAAAAAGGATTTTGTTTCATATAAACTCCTTATCCGGTATTTAAGCTCCTTATCCGGTATTCATCAGGTCAAAGATGCTAAGCTGATTGGATTCGGGCAGCCCTTCCAGGATCCTGAATTTTACCAGCTTCTCCACGATTGTCTTGGGGCAGCCTGTCCGCTCCCGGAAATTGTCAAGGGACAAGAACGGCCCGTCTTTTACGGCATCGGTGATGCCCGCTGCCACGTTATCCCCCAGCCCGTCAATCTTATTCAGGCAGGGCATGATCTTTCCGTCAATGATGCACATCTTGGTGGCACGGCATCGTGTCAGGTCAATCTTCATGAATTCATAGCCGCGCGCGTACATCTCCCGGACGACCTTCATCGCCTTATATTGCTCCTGTTCCTTGGGCTGGATGCTGTCCGCGTCCTTTGCCTCATATTCCTCCATATGCCGCTTTAAGGCTTCCGGCCCCATGCACATCAGCTCATAGTCGAACCCGGGGGAACGGATGGAGAAATATGCGGCATAGTAGGCAAGCGGCTGGTTGATCTTAAACCAGGCAATCCGCCATGCCATCATGACATAAGCAGCCGCATGTGCCTTCGGGAACATGTACTTGATCTTCTTGCAGGAGCCGATGTACCATTCCGGAACATCATGGGCGCGCATCTCCTCCTCCCATTCCTTCGTCAGTCCCTTTCCCTTCCGGACCTTCTCCATGATGGAGAAAGACAGCTCGGGATCCATTCCCTTGCCGATCAGATAGATCATAATATCATCACGGGTACAGATGGCGGTAGAGATCGTACAGGTGCCGGACATAATCAGCTCCTGCGCATTTCCCAGCCATACATCCGTACCGTGGGCAAGGCCGGCGATCCGGACAAGGTCGGAAAAGTAGCGCGGCTTGGTATCCACCAGCATCTGGATTGCGAAGTCCGTTCCGAATTCCGGAATTCCCAGGGATCCAAGAGGGCATCCGCCGATATCCTCCGGTTGAATGCCCAGGGCATGCGTGTCCTGGAACAGGCTCATGACTTCCCGGTCATCCAGCGGAATCTGCGTGGCGCTCACCCCGGTCAGATCCTCCAGCATGCGGATCATCGTCGGATCATCATGCCCCAGGATATCCAGCTTCAGGAGGTTATGGTCAATTTTATGGTAATCAAAATGCGTCGTAATGGTGTTTTCATCCGTCGGGGGATGCTGTACCGGCGTGAAGGTATTGATCTCCTCCCCGTAAGGAAGGACGATAATGCCCCCCGGATGCTGTCCGGTGGATTTCCTGACATCCGTAACGCCCTTCGCCAGACGTTCAATCTCGGAACGCCTCCTGTGCTCCCCCTTCTTTTCAAAGTATTTCTTGACATACCCGAAGGCTGTCTTTTCCGCGACACCTGTCACGGTTCCGGCACGGAAGGTCTGTCCCGCGCCGAAGATCACCT
This sequence comes from uncultured Clostridia bacterium, assembly GCA_946623485.1. Taxonomy (GTDB): domain Bacteria; phylum Bacillota; class Clostridia; order Lachnospirales; family Lachnospiraceae; genus Porcincola. The sequence goes on along the minus strand of CAMORF010000175.1, from coordinate 1,643 downwards.
CCGTATACTTGTGGGCCTTTGACTGGTACTCCCCGGAAAAATTCAGGTCGATATCAGGCTCCTTGTTCCCCTTGAACCCAAGGAAGGTTTCAAAGGGAATGTCAAATCCCAGCTTCTGCAGCTTCGTCCCGCATTCCGGGCAGTCCCGGTCCGGCATGTCACAGCCTGCCATGCCGTCAAACTGCCTCACCTGCTCCGAATCAAAGTCCACAAAATGGCACACGGGGCAAAGGTAATGCGGATGCAGGGAATTGACCTCGGTAATCCCGGCCATGTTCGCGACAAAGCTGGAGCCGACCGACCCCCTCGAACCGACCAGGTATCCGTCCGCCACGCTCTTCCAGACCAGCTTCTGAGCGATGATATACATGACTGCAAATCCATTGGAAATAATGGAGTTGAGCTCCTTCTTCAGCCTGTCCTCCACGATCTTCGGAAGGACATCGCCGTAGATCTCATGTGCCTTATCATAGCAAAGCCTGGTCAGCGTCGCATCTGAATCTGGGATGACCGGCGGGCATTTATCCGGGCGGACCGGGCTGAAACGCCCGATCCGGTCCGCGATCAGATTGGAGTTCGTAATCACGACCTCCCTTGCCTTCTCCTCGCCCAGGTATTCAAACTCCTGCAGCATCTCCTCCGTCGTGCGCAGGTATAACGGCGGCTGCTCCTCCCCGTCCTCAAAATCAGCCATCAGGATCTCACGGTAGATGGCGTCTTCCGGATTCAGGAAATGCACGTCGCATGTAGCAACCACCGGCTTGCCGTACTGTTCGCCAAGGGAGACGACCTTCCTGTTGTAAGACTTCAGGTCCTCCATTGTCTTTGGCTCATTTTTCAGGTTTCCGTTCTTGTCATATCTTGGAATGGTCAGGAAACGGTTATTTCCAAGGGGCTGGATCTCCAGGTAGTCATAATAATCCACCAGTTTCTTCAGCTCCCGCTCTGAAGCCCCGCGCTCAATTGCCTGGAACAGTTCTCCTGCTTCACAGGCGGATCCGATGATCAAGCCTTCCCGGTGCGCGCTCAGGAAGCTCCTGGGCAGCATCGGCCTTCCACCATACATGTATTTCAGGTGTGACTCTGACACACAGCGGTACAGATTCACCCGCCCTGTCTCATTTTCCGCAAGCAGGATAATATGATAATAGTGCAGGTGGCGGATCTGCTCCGGCGACGGCCTGCAGGTTTCATTGATCTGGTCAAGCGATACCAGACCCTTGTCAGAGAGCATCGACAGGAATTTCAGAAAGATCCCTGCCGTACATTCCGCATCGTCCACCGCACGGTGATGGTGCCCGAGTGAAACGTTCAAAGCCTTCGCAACCTGATCCAGCTTAAACCTGGCAAGGTTCGGAAGAAGGCTGCGGGCCAGGGTCATGGTATCCACCGTGGTAAATGCATGGGCGATTCGGAGGCGTTCGCAGTTTTCCTCGATGAAGCTGATGTCAAAGGTTACGTTATGGCCCACCATGGGCGCGCCGCCGCAAAATTCCAGGAAACGCGGCAGTACCTGTTCGATCGGTTCCGCGTCCATGACCATGGCATCATTGATGGAGGTCAGCTGCTCAATCCGGAACGGGATGGGTCTTTGCGGGTTCACGAATTCCGAAAACCGGCCAATGATTTTCCCTTCAGATATT
>CAMORF010000174.1 GCA_946623485.1 uncultured Clostridia bacterium | reverse complement strand
TCAGTATCTCTATTCTGTTCCTGATCCGGAAGTGTCGGTTTTTCCTGCCTATTCTATCTCAATCGGAAACTGTATTCCTTCTTTCTGAAGTGCTTCCACCTGCGCGCTGATCTTCGTGAGATTCCCCGCAGATCCCTGTGACCGGTTCACAAACCGGATATTAGGCCGCACCCCGTACTTCGCTGCAATCGCGTCCGAAATATTCTGCAGAAGTACCCTGTCGTTTGCGATCGGGCGATACCAGTTATCCTCCAGCGAAATGAACAATGTTTCCGGTTCATCCTTTGAAAATGAAACCTCGCTGCAGGATGCGAGTACTTCTCCTCTGCCCCGGTTCGGAAGGCTTCCCATCGTCTGCTTCCACTGTGAAGCAATCTTCTGAAACAGTTCCGGCACAACCGCCTTCGGAGCCCTGGCGCCGGTTGCTGTTGCAGAATAGGCAGCTCCGTTCTGACTCCCGGCTCCTGCTGCCGCATACGCTGACCCGTTCTGGTTCCCGGCTCCTGCTGCCGCATACGCAGCTCCGTTCTGGTTCCCGGCTCCTGCTGCCGCATACGCAGCTCCGTTCTGACTCCCGGCTCCTGCTGCCGCATACGCAGATCCGTTCTGGTTCCCGGCATCTGCTGCCCCATAGGCAGGTCCGTTCTGGTTCCCGGTTCCTGCCGCATTCCGGATCTCCGCACGAAGAAGCACTCCGCTTTCCAACTGCGCCTCGATCCTGGCCACCCGCGCTTCCATGGAATCCGGAAGATCCCGTTTCGACTCGGGACGGCACAGATTGATCAGCGCAATCTCCGCAAGCACCCGCCGGTTCGCTGCGTTGCGCAAGGACATGGACAGCTCCGAAAGCACCTCAATATAATACATAATCTGCTGCTCATCAAGTGCGCCCGCATCCTGCAGCAAAATCTCCCGGTCCTCCTCCAGAAGCTGGTCTGTCTCGCTGGATCCGCCGGATGCCTTGAAGATCAGAAGGTCCCGCAGGTACCAGGTAAAATCGGAGATAATCTGGCGTACATCCTTCCCGTCCATCAGCATATCATCAAACTGACGGATCATGCCGGATGCATTTCCATCCACAGCATGATGGAGCATGCTCCGCCATACGCTGGTATCCGCCGTACCCAGCACCTCCAGGATCCGCTCCGACGTCAGCTTCTCGCCCGGGAAAAAGGAGGTGCACCGGTCCGCAATGCTCAGGGCGTCTCTCATTCCGCCCTCTGCCCTGCGGGCAATGGAATGAACCGCTGCGTCCTCCGCCGCGATCCCCTCCGCCGCGAAAACCTCCTTTAGCCTGGCTTCGATCACACCGGATGGAATCCTCCTGAAATCGAATCTCTGGCATCTGGAAAGCACAGTCGGCAGAAGTTTCTGCGGATCGGTGGTCGCAAGAATGAAAACTGCGTAATCAGGCGGCTCCTCCAATGTCTTGAGAAATGCATTGAAGGCGGCTGCCGTCAGCATGTGAACCTCATCGATGATATAAACCTTTTTCATCCCATCGCCGGGCGGATAGGCAATCTCATCGATAATCCTGCGGAAGTCGTCCACGCCGTTCCTGGAAGCCGCATCCATCTCTATGACATTGATGTTCCTTCCCTCCTGGATCGAACGGCAGGACTCGCATTCACAGCAAGGGTTCCCGTCCGACGGGTTGCGGCAGTTAATCGCCTGCGCCATGATCTTTGCACAGGTCGTCTTTCCTGTTCCGCGGCTTCCGCAGAACAGATACGCATGCGCGACCCGGTTGTCCTTCACCTGGTTCCGGAGGGTACGGACAATCACATCCTGTCCCTTCACATCGTCAAACACCCGCGGGCGGTATTTGCGGTACAGTGCCTGATAATTCACGCCATTCTCCTGATCCACATATCAATCTGACAAATGAATCCAACAAAGGATGCTGCCCCGGTAATGGCCGGAGCAGCATCTCACGTTACCTGTTCATTTATCATACCCTATCAGAGAAAAAGTTTCAACGCAAAGAGTCCGGCGCCCTGACGCGCCAGCCGCTCAAAGCATAGATCGGATCTTGATCCGCCTGTCGCTCAAAGCATAGATTGGATCTTGATCCGCCGGCTGCTCAAAGCATAGATTGGATCTTGATCCGCCGGACTCCCATCGGGAAGATCAGGTCCTGATCCGTCAGTCTCCAAAGCTGATGCCAAGCATCTTCGCTTCCTGGATGAACTGATCATCCTTCTCCACAACCTTCAGCTTTCCTGCGGTATCCTTCAGCTTCACGCGGACAGTCTGGTTGTTGCGGATTGCGATCATCTTACCGAAATCGCCATCTATAAACGCCTTCGCGGCAGCCGCGCCCAGTCTGGTGGAAAGCGCCCTGTCATACGGACACGGAGCCCCGCCTCTCTGTGTATGTCCGGGAACTGTAATGCGGACTTCATTGCCGCTCTTTTTCAGGATCTGATCCGCGAGCTCATACGCGACAGACGGATAATTATTCTTCTCCATCTTTTTCTTATAGTCCTTCTTGGACAGCTTCAGATCTTCCGCGCATACCGCGCCTTCCGCGACCGCAAGGACAGTGAATCCCTTCCCGCTCTTCGTCCTCTTATCAATCGCTTCCATCACTTTGTCGATGTGATATGGAATCTCCGGGATCAGAATCACATCCGCGCCGCCGGCAATTCCTGCGTACAGTGTCAGCCAGCCAACCTTATGTCCCATGACTTCAACAATAAAAACACGGTTATGAGAAGCCGCTGTCGTGTGAATGCAATCAATCGCCTCCGTCGCGATGTTCACCGCGCTGTAAAAACCGAATGTCATGTCGGTTCCCCAGATATCGTTGTCAATCGTCTTCGGGAGATGAATCACATTCAGTCCTTCCTCACTGAGCAGGTTCGCAGTCTTCTGGCTTCCATTTCCGCCCAGGACAAACAAGCAATCCAGGCGGAGCTTGTAATAGTTCTGCTTCATCGCTTCCACCTTATCCAGGCCCTTTTCATCCGGTTTCCGGATGTCCTTAAACGGTGTCCTGGAAGAGCCAAGCATCGTTCCGCCCTTCGTAAGGATTCCGGAGAAATCCCTGCTGGTCAGCAGCCTGTAATCTCCGTAGATCATCCCATGATAACCATTCATGAAGCCATAGACTTCCAGCTCATCCACATTATTGGCCAACGCCTTGACAATTCCCCGCATCGTCGCGTTCAGTGCCTGGCAATCGCCTCCGCTTGTAAGCAGCCCCACTCTTTTCATGTATCTTCCCTGCCTTTCATGCAATACGCCTAACCCCAATTCAGGTTAATCCCCTGCCGATCCGGTTCCCAATCCAAGTCACCTGCCCATACTGCTCATCCGGTTTTCGATCCGGCTTTTCATCCGGTTACTGAACCGTTATTCTGATCTGGTTGCCGATTCGGTTACGATAACAAAACTTGCTGTGTTTAGTATATTCCCAAATCGTATTGCAGGCAAGCGATATTCAAACAAGTCAAAGAATTTTGCTTCACAAATGATCCCCCGCAGTCTGGACGGACAGCGGGGGATCGTCCCCATTCGGATCGCTCCGTTGCTCCGCAACAGCCGCGCTCCTTGTTATCTATGTGATTGATTTTTGAGCTGTGCGATCGGATAAAAAGACAAGCAAGATGTACAAGTGATTCCGTGACAGGTTCTTATCAATTAAATAATACGATATCTTCCTTGGGCGGTTCCGTGCTCTTCAGGTGCCTTGCATAAAGCACCGGGCCTTCCCCGTTATACTCAGGAACAAATTCATAGCGCACTTCAGCGGTTACTTCGAGCCACTGTTTCTGCGTAAGCCGATCCGTATACTTGGAATGACAGACGAAGCCTATGAAACGGATGTCATTGACACAGCAGGTCATGGCATTGCGTCCCGGGATAAATGTTCCCTCCGGGAATCTCTTCGGGATCATGACCTTCCCTTTGAACTGGACATTCTTCCCCTCATAACGTTCCCTGGAATCCATGGCATCGAGATACCAAAGTCCGAATTCATCATCCGGGATCACAACCGGATCCTTACTCAGGTCAAACGGAGGCTGCGCCTTCCCGATATCGATCTGGTTGCCCTTATCATCCTCAAAAGCGCATACCGCTCGGTTATTAACCGCTTTGACGGTCCGGCGGAACATCTGCAGATCCATCTCCGGTGTACACCGGTTGAAAATGACAAGCTCTGTATCCATGAAGATATTGCTCATCATCTGACGCATGTTCTGCAGGTAAATCTCAAAGGTAGATCCGTCTACCAGGGTAATGATCTGAGCCAGTTCCCAGCGCTTTGCCATCGGACCCGCAGTAAATTTCATGGCATCCCATGTACCGTTAAATTCCACAAACACACGCTTCGGCTTATGCTTCTTCTGCAGGGCATCCAGCTTCGATGGCTCCAGATCTTCCTCCTGCCCGATCCGCTCAAAATAAATATTATGACGGCTCAGCTCCTGCTCATCATACTCCTCCTCACCCTCTTCGCAGAGGAGGACCAGCGTCTTTTCACCGTCCGCAAAATCCGGGCTCTGGAGAACGTCGCGGATAAAACACGTTTTTCCACTCTCCAGAAAGCCGGTAATTACATATACAGGTACTTCAAGCATAACATTTTCCCATTCAAGTTCCCTGCCGGAAGCAGCAAAAGCATTACACCACTTCCAATGACAGGAATGATTCATTTCCTGAAACGCTCTTACAATACGGCAGATCCTTAAGATCTGTTCAGAAAAAGCTTATGTTCTTGTTTGTCTTTTTCTCCGATTCCACAGATCAAGGGTCGGCTGCATAGTTAAAGTCCGAATAGCTTCTGGATCTTGTCTTCTTTCAGTCCGGCACCGATCACAACGATCCTTCCGGTGTAGTCCGCCGCGCCGGTTCTGATCTCAGTCTCCTCCGGAACCATATCAAAGTGAATCCAGGTTCCATCCGTTCTCGGCACCATGCCTTTTGACCTGAGAATGAAGCCATACTCCTCCTCCGTGGATTCCGAAAGGATCTTCAGGATACCTGCGATCTCCTCATCCGTATAGGTTCTGGGTGACTCCGCTCCCCAGCTCTGGAAAACCTCATCCGCATCATGGCCGCCATGATGGTGGTGGTGATGCCCATGTTCATGGTCATGGGAATGATAAATCACCGTCCCGTTTTCATCCGGCTGATGCTCATGATGGTGGTCATGGTCATGATGATGATCGTGATCGTGCTCCTCATGATCGTGATGATGATCATGGTCGTGATCCTCATGGTCATGATGGTGCTCGTGATCGTGCTCCTCATGATCGTGATGGTGCTCGTGATCGTGCTCCTCATGATCGTGATGATGATCATGGTCGTGCTCCTCATGATCGTGATGATGATCATGGTCGTGCTCCTCATGATTGTGATGGTGCTCATGATCATGCTCCTC
>CAMORF010000173.1 GCA_946623485.1 uncultured Clostridia bacterium | reverse complement strand
AAAAGCACTGGTGCTTGGCCCCGGGATCCGCAGTGGGGTCAATATCCGGATCGACGATCCTTCTTCCGTAGGTGCAGATCTGGTTGCAGGCGTGGTGGGCGCTCTGGTAAAATACGCTCCGCCGCTTGTCGTCATTGATATGGGAACTGCTACGACGCTGTCAGTTGCGGACCGGGCCGGGAACTACATCGGCGGATCGATCATGCCCGGAATCAAGCTGAACCTGTCCTCCCTGGTAGCGGGTACATCCATGCTGTATGGGATCTCTCTGGATGTTCCGAAGCATGCGATCGGACATAATACCGTGGATGCGATGCGGAGCGGAATCGTGCTGGGCCATGCTGCGATGATCGACGGCCTCCTGGATCGGATGGAGCAGGAGATGGGGGAGGAAATGACTGTGGTTGCGACGGGTGGGCTTGCCCGGACTGTGATTCCTGTCTGCCGGCATAAAATCCAGTTGGATGATTCCCTGATTCTGACGGGTCTGAAGGTGATTTATGATAAGAACACGTAAAGATAAGAACACGTAAAGATGAGAACACGTAAAGATGAGAACGCATAAAGATGAGAACGCATAAAGATGAGAACGCATAAAGATGAGAACGCGTAAAGATATGAAGCGTGGAGAATGAGAAGCATAAAGATAAAAATTTGTAAAGATTAAGAAGTAAGGAGAAAAAGTATACAGATAAGCATTCGCAAAAAATCAGAGGCATAAAGATATAAAGATCGGAGTGCGTAAGGATAAGAATGCGTAAAGATAAGAGTGCGTAAAGATTAAAAATGAGAGAAAGGCGGGGGATTATGACAGTACCGGAGAAACTGAATGCGCTGCGCAGGTGTATGCAGGAGGAAGGGATCGACGCATGGCTGGTGCCTACCGATGATTTTCATGGATCAGAATATGTCGGAGATTATTTTAAAAGCAGGGAATGGCTGACCGGCTTTACGGGTTCCGCGGGCACCGCCCTGGTGATGCAGGATGGCGCCTGGCTGTGGACCGATGGGAGATATTTCCTGCAGGCGGGCGAACAGCTTACGGGAAGCGGAGTTGAATTGATGAAGATCGGTGCCGAAGGGGTTCCGACCATTGAGGAATTTCTGGAACAGCATCTCTCCGAAGGGAATGTACTGGGCTATGACGGGCGCTGCATGACCTGCGCGAAGGGAGAGGCGCTGCGCAAGGTTCTGGAAAAGCGGAAGGCTGTCTGCAGAAATTATGGGAAAGAAGGACCTCTTGATCTCATAGACAGGATCTGGAAGAACCGTCCCGGACTTTCCTGTGCCCCGGTCAGGGAGCTTCCCGTTGCATACGCTGGGAAGAGCCGCACGGAGAAGCTGAAGGAGCTTCGCGAGGCGATGGCAAAGGAAGACTGCGCGTTCCATGTTGCAGCGTCGCTGGATGATATCGCCTGGCTTTTGAACCTGCGCGGAAGTGACATCCTGTATAGTCCGGTGTTCCTGTCCTATCTTGAGGTGACGCCGGAACAGGTACTGCTCTTTGCCCAGGAAGACGCATTTTCCCGGGAGTTGGTATCCGCGCTTGCCCACGATGGCGTGGAGCTGAGGCCGTATGGGGAGGCTTATGCGGCTGCGGGCAGGATTCCCGCCGGAAGCCGTGTGCTGTTTGATCCGGCCAGCGTGAATGATACCCTCCGGACCGCGCTTGACAAGACAGAATGCATCGCCAGACCAAATCCGGAGATTCTGATGAAGGCAGTGAAGAATCCGGTAGAACAGAAGCATATGCGCGAGGCACATGTCAAAGACGGCGTAGCAGTCTGCAGGTTCATTTTCTGGCTGAAACAGCAGATGAAGGAGTATGACCCGGCGCACCCGGTCACGGAGCTTGGGGTAGCCAGGAAGCTGCTGGAACTCAGGCAGGAGCAGGAGCATTTCCTCGAACCAAGCTTCGAGACGATCGCGTCCTACGGGCCGCACGGCGCAATTGTGCATTACAGCCCGACCAGCGAGTCAGACCTTGCGCTGAAGCCCGAGAGCTTCCTGCTGCTTGACTCAGGCGGACAGTACATGGAGGGAACGACGGACATCACCCGGACGATCGCCTGCGGGAAGCTGACGGAGGAAGAGAAGGAATTCTACACGCGTGTCCTGCGCGGCCACCTGAACCTTGGCGCGGCAAAATTCTTACATGGGTGTACCGGAACCGCATTTGATTATCTTGCCAGGCAGCCGTTGTGGGAGATCGGCGCAGACTATAACCACGGGACAGGTCACGGGGTGGGATTCCAGCTGAATGTCCATGAAGGGCCGAACAGCTTCAGCTATAAGGTGATGCAGGGAAGACCGCTGCCGTGCGTCATGGAAGAAGGCATGATTACGTCCAATGAGCCCGGCTTCTACCTGGAAGGGAAATTTGGCGTGCGGTGTGAAAACCTGATGCTGTGTGTGTATGACGAGAAAAATGAATATGGCCAGTTTATGCGGTTTGAGAATCTGACCATGGTTCCCTGGGAACTGGACGCGGTGGTGCCGGAGCTTTTGAATCACCGGGAAAGGGAACTGCTGAATGAGTACCATGCGATGGTATACCGCACCATCTCCCCGTATCTGGAGGGGGAGGAGAAGGAGTGGCTCAGGGACGCAACCCGCGCGGTCTGAGAACCGGCGCCGATAATCTATAGATGAAAAGACAGGCAAGATGTAAGCGTTATTTTGTGGTAAGATATTCCCGGCAGAAGGAAACGTCGGCGAGGCCGGCGGGACTGCAAAGGCATATGCGGGCTGCAGACGGTGCCGGAGCCAGTTGAAAATAATACAGGAGGAAATGAGATTATGGCAGAAAAAGAACAGGCATGTTCCAGCGCGTCGAGCTGCTCCAGGGAGAGCTGTGAGGGGTGTCCGAGCAGGAGTGAAGGGCCTGCGTCCTTTCGGGTGGAGCAAAATGCTGAGAGCAATATCAGACATGTGATCGGAATTGTATCCGGAAAGGGCGGCGTCGGAAAGTCTCTTGTGACAGCTTCCCTGGCAAATGCGCTTGCGAAGTCCGGCGCCAGGGTCGGGATCCTTGATGCGGATATTACGGGACCGTCGATTCCGAAGATGTATGGCCTTACCGGTCCTGCGGAGGCGCTGAGCGAGACACAGATTCTTCCGGCTGTGACGGAAAATGGGATTAAGGTGATGAGCCTGAACCTGATCATGGAGGATCCGGAGCAGGCAGTGATCTGGAGAGGACCTGTGATCGCTGGCGTGGTAAAGCAGTTCTGGACGGATGTCGTCTGGGGGGAGCTTGATTACCTGCTTGTGGATCTGCCGCCGGGAACCGGGGATGTTCCGCTGACCGTATTCCAGTCTCTCCCGGTAGATGGGATCTTTATTGTGACCAGCCCGCAGGATCTGGTCCGCATGATTGTAACCAAGGCATTGAACATGGCCAGGGCGATGAACATCCCTGTCATCGGCCTGATTGAGAATTACAGTTACCTGAAATGTCCGGATTGCGGAAGGCAGATTGAGGTGTTTGGCAAGAGCCGGATCGAAGAGATCGCCCGGGAAACAGGCCTGGCGCTCGCCGGCAGGATTCCGATCGAGCCTGCTTATTCTGAGAAGTCGGATGAAGGCAGGTTCTCGGAAGTTGATAATGAATACATCCATGCTGCCATGGATTGCCTGCGTAAGGCGGCAGGTTGAAAGCGCCTGCGGCAAGGCAAATCGCCCTTTGCGGCAAGGTAAATCGCCCTCTGCGGCAAGAAGAATCATTCTCTGTGGTAAGGGAGAATTTTTTTGTTGCAGGGGAATCAAACGCAGGGAGGAAAAGTGCCGGTAAAGAACCCGCAGCATATCGAATGGAATGCTGCGGGTTCTTTCTGCCGGTTTGCAACTATTTTTCTTCTTCCTCATCCTCGTCGTCTTCTGTCCGGATCAGGAGATAATCAGTCAGTTCCATCTGGGTTCCTTCTGTCACGAGGTTTTGCATCTGCGGGTCGTTTCCATACTTGCGGATGATATTGTGGATGGTACCTACGGCAAGGCCGACATGGGCTGCGATCTCACGGATATAGCAGCCCTTCCTGCGAAGCTTCAGCACAATGAGAACCATCCGCTCATCGACCTTCTGTGGTGTACTCGCTTCTATTCTCCCATCCTTCGCAGACAGAGCGCGGCGGGAACGCCGGTTTTTCTTGATGGCTTTTTCCATCAGATCGACCACTTCATTGATCTCGCTGAGCCTGTCGGCGTCCGGGACACGGAAACGTTCGACCTGGACCGATTGCTTCGCATTCTTGCTCAGGTCACTCATCCGGGCACGCATCATCTCCATCTCCATGGAAGCGGTTTTCACCTGGCTCTTCAGCTCTGTTATTTGTTTGTTGAGATCCGCAATCAACTGACTGCTTCCCTGTGCATTCTCTTTCATTTGAATTCCAACTTCCCCATGAGCATGATCCTTTTGGTCAAAGTATAACACAATCCAATTTTGTTGTGAAAGCCTGGGAAATGAGATACAATAAAATGAACCATACCACTCACGTGTGATTGGAGGGGAATATGAAAATGAGAAGATGGATCGCTTTGATGGCTGCCGCAAATCTGCTGGCAGGATCCTTTGCATCCGCAGTGCGGGCTGCTGATATTGAGATCATAGGGACGGATGAATCTGAGGTACAGACGGAAGCGGCGGCTGCGGAAACTGCGCCCCGGACGGACGGAAGCGGGGCAGACGCCGCCTCTTCGGACGGCGCCGGAGCTGGCATCACTCGTTTGGACGGAGCCGGAGCAGGCACTGCTTCTTCGGATGGCGCTGCGCAGGATCGTGAGTCCCAGGCCGGCGCTTTGGAAGGTGGCAGCGGAATTCAGAACCCGGCAGAAGCCGGGATTACGGCAGAGGATGCCGTAAGCGGTGCCAGGACATTGTATTCCCAGATGCAGCATTATGCGGATCTGAATGATAACAGCAGCTTCGCATCCTTGTTCGAGGCGGGAGCGGATGCGCAGACCGTACAGGATCAGCTGCAGGTGGTCAAGTCCTCGCTGAATGAGACGAAGGATCTGAGCCGCCATGTGGATCTGTGCTTTCTTGACCCAACCAAGGATACGACAAAGAGTCCTTATTATTTTGCGGTCGCGCTGTGTGACTATGAGGTGGATGATACCGGTGCCGTTGCCTGGTACTCCACCCTGATGCGGCTGGCAAGCTATGAAGACGGATGGAAGGCGAGCATCTCTCCGGCGGAGGATCTGCTGGATCCGAATTATCCGGAAGGATTCATGGAGGCGCGCTCCAATGGCAGGAACGCGGTGGATCTCTATCCGTCCTTTGGCATGCGGTTTGCGTCGGGGGCTGTTTTTGAAGGGGCACTGTATGCGCTTCCGAATCTGTTGTGGCAGAAGGAAGACGGCGCTGTGGAATGTGCTGTGTGGCTGGCGAACGGAAC
>CAMORF010000172.1 GCA_946623485.1 uncultured Clostridia bacterium | reverse complement strand
GTTCGCTGATCCCATATTTTTTCGTAAGAGCGGTCAAAATAGCCTTTGTACGTTCAAGCTCTTCTCTGAAAGCAGAAGCCTCCTGTTTAGCTTCAGAAGCCTCCTTCTCAGCCGCGTTTGCACGGGCAGTTTCCATCTCCGTCTTCACACGTTCTTCTGCTCTTCCTTCCTCTCTTCCTTCCTCGCGCATGCGTTCGTCTCTTTCCAGCAGTGTCATGTATTCTTTCCTCCATTCGATATGTTCCCTGGCTTCTTTCACTTTGTCATCAAGCCTTTTTGTGAAGTCGGAAGCAGGGGCTTTTCCGGCGACATATTCCAGAAACGCCTTCAGATCCTCCGAAACATCACCCTGTGTCCCCTTAGCGGACAAAATGACCTTGTATACGCCGTCCTCCAGTTCCAGATTCGGAACTTCAGCACAGATAGACGAAAAGCTGTACTTATGGAACCCGATGTCTGGATACAGGTTATCGATGCAGATAAAGATGATGTAGGTGGTTTTCAGATCTTTAAATTTCGTCCCTCGCTCCATCCGGTCAAGGTCGATCATACCCTGATAGTATCTTGTGCGGAACGGAAGTTCCGACACCTTTCCCACCTGCATCTCGATATTGTATATGGTGTCCATGTCATCTGCCACATACACATCAAACCGCACCCCGCGTCCGTCATTTGTGATCTCGACAGGCTTCTGGCTGCCGAGTTCCACTATCCTGCCAACTTTCCGGTTCAAAATCAATTCTGTCATCTCACGGCACAGATCCTCGTGAGCGATAAAGATTTTACAGAACATGAAATCATCCGCGATCGTAAGATCTTCGTATCTTTTTGCCTTTTTTGTCATAGGGAAAGCCTCCTTCCTTTGCAGGTAAGGATCTGTAAACAGATTCGTTGTCTGCCTGCAGATCGTCATTGCAGAGGCTTTCCTTCAAGATTCTCCGTGATTCTCAGTGAAGCCCCTGCTTTATCAAGTTAGATTTCGCAAGGGATCCTGCGGAGAATTCCGCATAAGACGGCAGCATGTCTGCCAAAGAGTATCGACTTGCTAACTATAAGATAGCATATGGGTATGCTGACTGCAAGTTCAAAATTGTAATTAAAAAGCCAGCAAAAAATGCTGGTCATTCACTTTTTCCGTGCAGGAATGTATGTTCGATCTATGAACGGCTTTCTTAAGAGCTTCTTATATGCTGGCCTGTTAAAGTCCTTTCCTGACTGTTTGTCCGTGAAGATCCGGTTTTCTGGGATATCAAATCCTCCCAGAGCCATGGTCTGCCGGTCCGTGTTCTGCTGCACTGTGCTGATCCTTACATAAGCATACTGTTTTCATAATCTGCTCCTTTCTTCCGCTGTATTGGTTTACAGGCACCGCAATTGATGCCTTCTGCAAAAGTAATATCAGACTATGCTTGCCATTTCCCCGTCTGTTAGTAGGCCATAAAGATTTGTATATAGCAAGTTTTAATCATGTATACGCTATGATTTGTAATGTTTCTGCATGGATATTGCCAGTGCGCAGGTATACAATCAGTGTTAGATGTCACACAAAAAAATCCCCGGAACAGACACAACGCCCGTCCCGGGGAATCATCTATTCACTTTTTCACAGCGACAGTTCCATTATCGAGTTCCTGATCTGCGGGCCCTGCTTCATGGATCAACGCACTTCTGAATTGCCTTAAGCCTCTTAGTGCATGCGTTTTTCTGTTTTGTATCATTCATATAGCGAAGCAATTCCACGATCCGATCCGGAACGTTTCCCGGGTCTCCGCCAGTATAAAGGAACAACGTCTCAGCACCGTCATCATATTCCATGTCCGGCAGCTCAGCGCAATGGTTTTTAATCGTATAAGCCATCAACCCTGATTCAAACGGATCATAAGTTGTAAAGAAGTTTTGCACAGCAAATCCAGAATCACCGATCTTCCCACGGTCTTTCCGGATTGCCGCCCGGCGCTTCGTACCGGTATCTTTCCGGATCTTTTCCTATGCTGCGGAAATATTCCTTGATCTCCTGCTCATGCCCGATGTCATTTGGCTCATAGAACCGCTCTTCCTTGATCTGGTCCGGCAGGTATTGCTGCTCTACCCAGTGGTTTGGATAATTGTGGGCGTATTTGTATCCCACGCCTCTTCCAAGCTTTGCAGCTCCTTTGTAGGAGGAGTCCTGGAGATAGGGCGGGATCGGAATATTGCCGGTCTCCCTCACTGTTTTCAGGGCTTTCTCAATTCCAAGATAAGATGCGTTAGACTTCGGGGCGGACGCGATATAGGCCGCCGCCTGCGCCAGGATAATCCTGCCTTCCGGCATGCCGACCCGCTCCACTGCGATCGCAGCGGACGCAGCCACGCAGATCGCCATCGGATCTGCATTTCCCACTTCCTCGGAGGCGGCGACAAGCATTCTCCTGGCGATGTATTTCACATCCTCCCCTGCTGCCAGCATCCGGGCAAGGTAATAGAGGGCAGCATCGGGATCCGATCCGCACATGGATTCAATGAATGCGGCGATGGTATCGTAGTGGTTATCCCCTGTCTTGTCATAGCGGATCACCTTCTTCTGGATGCATTCCTGGGCGACCTTCAAATCGATGTGGATCATTCCATCCTCAGACGGATTCGTCGTGAGGACCGCAAGTTCAATCGCGTTCAGGGCGGCCCTTGCGTCCCCGTCCGCCACATCTGCCAGAAATTCGGCTGCGTCATCTGTGATATCAGCATGGAAGGCTTTTACGCCTCGGTCTGAGGTAAATGAACGCCGGATCAGCGTCAGGATGTTGTCTTTTGACAGCGGCTTCAATTCGAAGATCCTGGACCTGGAAAGCAGGGCTCCATTCACTTCGAAGTATGGATTCTCTGTCGTAGCCCCGATCAGGATCACCGTGCCATCTTCCACATATGGAAGCAGATAATCCTGCTGCGCTTTGTTGAACCGATGGATCTCATCAATGAACAGGATGGTCTTCCGGCCGTAGCCGCCAAGGTTCTCCTTTGCCTTTGCCACGACCGCTTCCATGTCCTTTTTGCCTGCTATCGTGGCATTCACCTGATGAAAATCTGCGGCGGTCGTATTTGCGATCACCTTCGCAAGCGTTGTCTTTCCCACACCGGGCGGGCCATACAAAACGATGGAGCTAAGGCGGTCCGCCTTGATCGCGCGGTAGAGCAGCTTGTCCTTCCCGATGATCTCCTCCTGACCGACCACTTCATCCAGCGTCTGCGGCCGCATGCGCGCCGCCAGGGGTGCTTCCTTCTCTTTTTGCGTATTTGCCATATAGTCAAACAGATCCATGTTGGGACTCATTCCTCCGTATATTGTTTTTTCAGTGAAGAATCCTTCCTTCTCATGAATCCTTCCTTCTCATGAATGAAGTGGTTCGCATATCCTGCCGGAACAAGGTCAAAAGCACCTTTCTTTTCGTTCTTTCCTGCACCGTTCGATATTGCCGCAGCGATAGCATAGTTCGTTATCACAGATGCCATCGTTTTCATAATATGACCGAATGTTATTCACTGTCGTCTCAGCGATGTTGTTTAACGCTTCCTCTGTTAAAAAAGCCTGATGTGACGTGACGATCACGTTCGGCATCGAGATCAGCCGGGAAAGCAGATCATCATTTAAAATGTGTCCGGAACGGTCCTCAAAGAAGATATCCGCTTCCTCTTCATAAACATCCAGGCAGGCCGCGCCGATTTTCCGGGTTTTGATGCCCTCAAGCAACGCCTCCGCATCAATCAGGGCGCCACGGGAGGTATTGAGAATAACAACTCCCTTCTTCATCTTCCCGATTGCTTCCGTACCGATCATGTGCCTGGTCTCATCCGTCAGCGGGCAGTGCAAAGAGATGATGTCACTTCGCCGGAATAATTCATCCAGTGAGACGTATTCGATGCCGCTGTCCTTAGCCGGAAAGGAGTCATAGGCGATGACGTTCATGCCAAAGCCCCGGCAGATGTCGATAAAGATTCTTCCGATCCTGCCGGTGCCAATCACGCCAACGGTCTTTCCGTGAAGGTCGAAGCCTGTTAATCCACTCAGCGAGAAGTTAAAGTCCCTCGTCCGATTATACGCCTTGTGAATCCGGCGCACGCTTGTCAGCAGCAATGCCATGGCGTGTTCCGCTATTGCATAGGGGGAATAGGCGGGCACATGCACGACATGGATCTTGCCGAATGCAGCCTTTACATCCACATTGTTGTAGCCGGCTGACCGCAGGGCAATCAGCCTGACACCCATTTCATACAGGCTGTCAATCACCTTAGCGTTTACATTGTCATTCACAAATACACATACAGCGTCACAGCCCTTTGCCAGCGCTACAGTATCCTCGTTCAGCTTCGTTTCCAGGAACCTGAATTGAATATCATATGCATGTCCATATTTTTCGAACGAATTCCTGTCATACTCCTTTGCATCATAGAACGCTGTCTTGATCATACGATTACCTCCTTAATCTCTCTCACCCTTCATAGTCTTCCAGGAACGTGTGTGCCGTGAGGTTTTTCTTCCAGCCTATCACACGGTCAAGGTTTACGTTTTCTGCGCTTTTGAACAGGTTGGCTTCCACATATGGATTGGTTTTGCGGAGCAGCTTGATCAGTTCTTTGGTTTCCGCGCGTTTGGACACGCTGGTTCCGTCCTCGCGCAGAGAAGAACAGTTTTCGGTAAAATGGCAGGCGCAGCGCAGAAACCGGAGATTGTTTTTCACCGACCAGTCTATGATGTCTGCCTCGCGGATCAGGTACATAGGGCGGATCAGCTCCATCCCTTCAAAATTGGTGCTGTGAAGCTTAGGCATCATGGTCTGATACTGGCCGGCCCAGAGCATGCCCATCAGGATGGTTTCGATCACGTCATCGTAATGGTGCCCAAGGGCGATTTTGTTGCAGCCAAGATCCTTTGCGTACCGGTAGAGAAAGCCCCTGCGCATCCGCGCGCACAGATAGCAGGGATTGTTCGGAATGTGGTCTACGGCATCGAAGATTCTGCTTTCAAAGATCCTGATAGGGATCCCGAGCTTCCGGGCATTCTCCTCGATCAAGGATCTGTTCTCAGTATTGTATCCCGGATCCATGACGATGAATTCCAGGTCAAACGCAAATTTGCCGTGGCGTTTCAGAATCTGGAAGAGCTTTGCCATCAGCATGGAATCTTTCCCTCCGGAAATGCACACGCCGACCTTATCATTGGGCTTGAGAAGCTCATATTTGCTCATGGCCCTGGTAAACGGGCTGACGAGCTTTTCATGAAAACGCCGGTCTTTCTGGAGCGTACGCTCCATTTCATCTATGACCCTTGCCCCATCCAGGACACCCGTCTCATCGATGCCACTTGTCTCACCCATAGCACTCGTATCATCGATGACTCTTGTCCCACCTATGACACCCGTCTCATCAATGCCCCTTACCTCATCTATGAC
>CAMORF010000171.1 GCA_946623485.1 uncultured Clostridia bacterium | reverse complement strand
AGCGAAGAACTTTGACCGCCCACAGCGAAGAACGCTTGCGTTCTGAGCGATGGGGGTGCTGAATAGTACTTTCATTTTATCAATAGCTTCATCAAAAGCTTCCAAAGCCGATTTGCCTGCGGCGGGCACGTTCCTTCAAAACTAAGCGAGACTTTCTGACGACGCAATCGGAAAATCAGACACGCAAGATGATCAAATTATTCTGTAACAGATCCTTATATCCAGGAAATCCGTATCTGGTCGTGCGCCTGAATCCCCTTTATTCTGATGATCGCACCTTCTGTGGTCCAGTCAGCCTTCTCACCTGTCCCTGCATTCTGATGGCGGATCAAAACATTCTTGATCTGCCTGTTTTGCGTAACAAGAGACAATTCCCCGCCGCAGCATGTCTGAAGCACACAACTGTCCTCAAACATATGCACACACTTAATGCCGGCTCCTGAGATATATTTGTCAGTCATTCCGATGACGCTAACCGGCTCCACGGAAGGGATGAGCTGGAAAAGCCTGGCCTCACCGGGCAGAATCCGAAAAGAAAAACCTTTCTCCCGATCATACCTTTCTATGCATCTTCCCTGCCGGTCATAGATCCACCAGGCTTGATGGCCCTGCGTTCCCGGAATCTGCTGAAGGTCCAATACACCATCACACGGTCCGGCCTCCCGGTCCAGGAATGCAGCTATATATATACTCTCCCGATATCTGTTATAAACCTTCAGAGGCCTTTTTATCATGACATCCGGATCCATCAGGCAGTCCAGCGTCGGACGTCCGACATCGTCACATTTCAGCACTGACCCATCCTCTGCGATCAGGGGAAGAATCTCCTCCGGCACTGTGGCATTGCAGCCATCACTTACATAGAAGGGTCCGCCGCTTATGGCCCGCAGGATCAGCCCGGGCCTGCTTTCTTCATGCTTCGACCATGCCATATCCCAGTCGCCCCAGAAGAAGCAGCCATGAAGGATAGAATTATAGCTGTTCTGCATGGCATGCTCCCGGAATGTCCCCGGGACGGTCGGCGTAAAGTCATCACTGCTGCGCGACAGGGAGGCATTGCACCGGTTCCAGATATCCTCAGGCGCCATCCCCATACAGTTGATCAGGTTTCCGTTAAAATGCATCTGGCAGGAGGCTTCCAGCCCTTTGTGCATCCCCATGGAGGTTTCTCCATAGGATCCGCATCCTCTTGTCATCAGGGAAAATGAACTCTGGCTGTCCACCTTTACGAATGAGATTCCTTTTGCAGCAAGGCTTTCATGCCACCTGTCCCAGAACCCAAAGCAAGAAGACGCATTGGCATCGGGCGACGTTTCCCCATTCGGATATTTTCTGAGAAATGCGGCTGTTTCCATCCATGCTTCGGATCCCGGCTCCACACCGTTCCAGTAGCCCTTTACAGCCTGCCAGACACCAACATGTTCCACGCCGTATGTTTCTTTCAAGGTTTTTACGGTTGCCGCAAGCCCCCGTGGGAATCGCTCCGGATCCTCGGAAAAGCTTCTCAAAAGCTTCCTGTCACGATCAGCCTCGGACCATCCGTCATCGATCAGGACCCACGGCACACGCAGGCCAAGCCTCTTGAAGTCTTCCATTTTCTCCAGGATCGCCGCCTCGTTTACATCCTGCCCGAGGGAATCCCAGGTACACCATCCCCATTTCCTGAAGACATCCGGATAAGGCTTGTCGGAACGCCTTACGCACTTTTTGCCCGAAGCCTCCAGCGCGAAAAGAACCATCTCCTCCAGAAGCGCATAGGGATCCGCGCCGGCTGCGTAAACCATCGCGATGTCCTCCACGCTGCGGAGCCCCGTCTCATTCGAAGAAAGGGATAAATAGAGACCATCCTCCGTGCCTTTCAGGTCTGCCCTGCACTGCCTGCCGGAAACAGCCAGAAATATCTCATAATCCGTTTCCCGTTTCCGGATGATACACTGGCTTCTGGCAGGTATCTCCTCCAGGGCACATCCAAACGCCGGCCTGAGCCACCATTCTTTATGCTGGTAGACAGACAGAAACCGGAAGGAGCCGGCAGGCCTGATCATAAGGCCGGCTGCGTCTGACAACGGCATTGATTCCTGATCGCCAAACGTGGGATCTGATGTTTCGATGCAGGCACCAAGCTTCAACGCAAGCATTCTGTCCTTTTTTATGGACTCGACCCATACAGCGCATTTATTTTGCGAAGCAGTAACCATGCTGCCATATAGATCCGATTCACTCAGGTCAATCTGTTCTCTTTCACTCCCATGGCAGACATAAGCCTGGGATACTGAAAATCTTCCTTCCGGCCAAGGCTGAAAACCCACGCCTTTCCTTGCCCCTGCAAGGCGGTCGCAGCCCGGATTATATTCCTTTTCCATCTACGCCTCCCTAAACTGAATGATTACGTGATACGATTCCTTCCTGGTACGATCCCTCCTGCGCAGGCAGCGATCCCTGGCACTTACGATAAAACGGCAAGGACAAAGCTGCTCGACTTGCATTTCGCTCCCCTATGATCGCGTGGCCTGCCAGCCTCCCATACTCCATAACACCTTTTTCACAGGATTCGTCAGCGCCTATATTTACACTTCTCTCTTCGCGAAGGTATTCTGAGACAGCATTGTCATGGAGAATCGCACATCCGATAAAGTCTATCAGCGCTTCGTCAGACAAACCGATCCCTTCCGCCATTTTCATGGAAAGCCAGGCAACCCTTTTCCCATGTTCAGCCGTTGCCCCTGTAAACTCATGCTCGATTGCATCCAATGCAAAAGACATGGCATATAAAAAATCAGTAAAATCCAGTTTCATAATTCACATCCTTCTTGCCGCAGTCCCTATCTCGCCGCAGTCTCTATCTCGCCGCAGTCCCATGATTGCCAAAGCCTCAATCAAAATGACGAATATGTTCCTTTTTCTTTTCATTCCGGAGAGTGAAACAGGGGACGGTTCTCTGTTTCACTTCCGGAGTGAATGAAACAGGGGAATGAAACGGAGAACCGTCCCCTGTTTCACCGGTTCTTTTTGAGGATCTTACTGGCGATCACTACGATTCCTGCAAGGATGCCGAGAGTAAACAGGATGCTGTCTATGGTGAGCTTACCGTTTCTCGCGATCATATTCATCATGTTGATGAACAGGAGCACATCGATCCCGATTACGATTACAACCGGATTGCTGTTTCCGATCATCTTTCTGGCCGGCTTTGCCCGTACCAGAAACGGCAGGAATACGACGCCCAGCCCGAACAATGTGGCGCTTGACGCAATCCAAAACCACCGGCCATGGGAATACAGGCTTGTCACAGCAAGCAGCAGCATCAGGCTTGCGCAGAATGCGCAGAATGTCCAGAATGCTTTGTCTTCCGGCACCATCATGGGTACGACGATCAGGGATGCCGCTACCAGAATGGAAGCCAGGACTACAAAAAACACGCCCAGAGATGACCCGGTGTAAATGTTCACCACGAGGTATATCAGGATCGGGATCATAAACAGCCCTGACATCGCGGATCCGACCACGGCAGAGCGGCGCCGGAGCTGGTTCTCTCCATATTGAATCACGGAGGTTTTTTCCTCCCGCAAAGAATCATCGATCTCTGTCTTCCGGATCTGCTCCAGCTGCCCGCAGCAGGCACTGCATTCCGCAAGATGCTCTTCAATCATCAGACGGCTCTTCCCGCTGCAGGCATTGTCTGCATACAGGGGCAGCAAATCACGAATCACTTCACAATCTATCCTCATGTTTTCTCCATCCTTTCCTGTATCTTCAGTCTGGCACGGTGATAAGTGACACGGGCCCAATTTTCAGTCTTGCCGAAGATCATCCCGATCTCGCGAAAACTCAGCTCGCCGAAGATCCGCAGTTCGAACACTTCTCTGTAGGGCTCCTCCAAGGCATGCAGCGCTACATGGATCCGGAATGAAGCATCCCGGTCGATCTGTTTTCCCTCGATGCCTTCCCCGTCTTCCGGCAGATCCTCCGGCATCGGTTCGGTCTTCTTCTGCCGCCGTTTTTCATCCAGGAAGCAGTTCTTCGCGATGGTACAAAGCCAGGTCACTTCACTGGATTCCCCGCGGAACTCATTTTTCCTGGAAAATGCGCGGAAGAATGTCTCCTGGGTGATCTCCTCCGCAAGGTTTCTGTCCCCCGATAGCGTCATCACATAGGAGAACACGCGCATATAGTATGTCTCGTACAGCTTCCGGCTGCGTGGAATTGCGTGATTCCGGCGCTCTTCGGATGCCCGGCTTCGATCACTAAAGGCTGTCACTGTCTCACCTCCTTTCCTGGGATTCATTGATTAGACGGATGAGAATCGTTTTCGTTACAGGAAATTTATAAAAAAAGTCCCTTATCTCAAGTTTTTTTACGATTCAGCACTCCTTGCAGGCTGTCATCACGCAATCCTGCAAGCTTGCCTGCCGATGCTATTTTCAATTTTGCTCGTGGAAGCGTCAACCGGATGTTATAATTGGATTCACGATAGGCAGATGTTGCGGAATACGAGGGGGCTGAATCAGAATGACAAGACGGATTGTTTATGAAATGAAGGAGAATTACATGACGCTCAGCCGGCCTGCTTCCTGCTCTGAGTTTTTGCGTGCCCGGGGATTTTCCCGGCATCTCCTCACTTATCTGCGGCATCACGAAAATACGCTTTTCCTGAACGGAGAAAGCGTTTACACGAACCACCCGGTCCGGAAGGGAGACGTGCTCGAAGTTATCTTCACAGACGAGATTTCCTCTGAGCGCATTGTCCCGAATCCGATGGATCTGAATATCGTTTACGAAGACGATGATATCCTTGTCCTCGATAAGCCCCCTTTCCTTCCGATCCAGCCTTCCATCGGGCATTATGAATACACGCTGGGGAACGGAGTTGTGGCTTATTATGACAGGCAGGGCATTCCGTTTGTCTATCGCTGCGTGAACCGGCTGGACCGCAACACAAGCGGGCTCGTAATCGTGGCGAAGAATATGGCCAGCTCTGCGATCCTTTATGATGAAATGAAAGCGCGAAGGATCCGCCGCACTTATTTTACGGTTGTCCACGGCCGGATTGATGCGGCCGGAACCGTTGATGCTCCGATCAGAAGGCGCGCCGCCTCTATGATTGAGCGGTGCGTGGATCCCGAAAACGGACAGCGGGCAATCACTCATTTCGCCCCGCTTTCCTACAATCCCCGAAATGATACAACCGCGCTTTCGGTCCGTCTCGAAACCGGGCGCACGCACCAGATCCGGGTACACATGGCTTATCTGCAGCATCCGGTTGCCGGAGACACGCTGTATGGATGGCCGGAGGATGTGATCAGCCGGCAGGCGCTGCATTCCATGTCGCTGGAATTCATGCATCCGATCACGCGGGAACCGGTACGGTTTGAAGCACCTGTCCCGGAAGATATCCGAAGTCTCCTATGATTGGATGGATGTCGGGAGTCTATAAAGCTGTTCAGCAATCACTTATGAATATTGCGCCGGATTGTCTTCGAGTCCACAG
>CAMORF010000170.1 GCA_946623485.1 uncultured Clostridia bacterium | reverse complement strand
TCTGCCATGTATTTCCCCTTTCTGTGGCATGGAATCCGTATTCCATCACATCTAAGTTTGTTGCTCTCATACAAAATTAACCGGAAGCACCATGTAGTTGTAGGACTGTGCTTCATCCCTGATAAAACAGGGGGCTTTGGAATTCAGGAAATAGATGATAATATCATCATCATCGATCACGCGGAGGGCATCCAGGATAAATTTCGGATTGAAGCCGATCTTCAGTTCCTTCCCTTCCATCTCGATCTGCACATCGTCTGACATCGATCCGAGAGGCGAATTGATCTGGAGATTCATGATGTCGCGCTCAATCGTGAAGACCAGCGGCCTCTTATCCGTCTCGCTGGTGAAGAGCAGGGCACGGTCAACGGCGCTGGAAAGCTCTGATTTCGTCACAACAACCTTCGTCTCAAAATCATTGGACAGCATCTGGTCAACACGGAAATAGTTCCCCTCGATCAGGCGTGATACAACCGTTGTGTGATCCATCTCAAAGAGTACATGGTTCTTCGTAAAATACAGGCTGACGGAATCTTCCGTTTCTCCCGTCAGGATCTTCCCGATCTCGTTCATGGTCTTTCCGGGAATAATCACCTCCCGGTTTTCGTAAGCGGTATCAAGCAAGAGCCTGCGGATCGCGATGCGGTGGCCATCCAGAGCGACAACCCGGATCTCATTTTCCCGGATCTGCAGATATTCGCCGGTCATGATTTTATTCGCGTCATTGGGCGAGATGGAAAAAATCGTCTGCCGGATCATCTCACGCAGCTGGAACTGGGTCAGTGTGACCGGATTCTGACGGTCAATGGACGGCAGGGGACTGAATTCTGTCGTATCCTTGCCGGTGATATGGAAAATGGAATATCCGCAGGAGATCGTTGTCTGCAGATCCGGAGAAACTTCAATCGTCACATCGTCCTCCGGCATCTTCCTGATAATCTCCGAGAACATCTTCGCGTCCAGACAGATCAGACCTCTTTCTTCAATCGTCCCATCCACGCATGTCTCAATGCCAAGCTCCATGTCATTTGCCGTAAACTTAATCGTATCCACGGTTGCGTCAATCAGGATGCAATACAGGATATTCATGGTGGTCCGCGAGGGGACAGCTCTCAGGACAATTCCGAGTGATTTCATCAGTTCCTGTTTTGATGCGGTAATCTTCATTCTAACGTACCTTCTTTTTGTGATTGGATGCCTGACTGTCAGGCCATGGAGTTTTGCATGCTGCGAGGGCCGGAACTATTTCTCCACATCCGGGGACAGCCGGGGGCTGACAGACCAAATAAAATAAAAACCCTTCTTCTTCTTCTTAATCCCTGTGGATTTGGGGATATCCCCTGCGCCCTTTGTGTTTGCAGGATTTTTCGTCTGGAAAACCCGTCGATGAGCATTGATGTTCAAACAGGATAACCATCATGATGTCCACAGGCGATGTCTTCCTCTTCCTGGCGGGCGGTCATCAGCCGCCCCTGGCAGGAAGCTTTTTTCCATACAATTCCACCGCCATTCACACGTTTAAACTGTGGAAAAGTGGATAATCCGGTGGAAAATGACTCAACGAAACATAATTGTAATATTATGGCAACATAATTGAAACTATATCATGACAAAACTATTACGAAACAGTAACAAAAAATTACATAATAACAACGACGAAATCATACAGCTTAAGGAATGATATCAAGGAATGACACGAAAGAATAACATCCCCTAATCTGACGGGTTGATCTTCTTTTGCAGGACATCAATGGTCCGCCGGATGTCTTCATACTGCTTGATGTCGTTGTCGATTTTTTCAACACCATGCATGATGGTAGAGTGATCCCGCTTCCCGAGGGCATCTCCGATGGAGTGCAGGGACATGTTCGTCATGTTCCTGCACAGATACATGGCCATGTGCCGCGGCTGCACGATCTCAGAGTTACGCTTCGATCCCTTCAGGTCCTTGGCAGAGATGTTGAAATGCTCCGCGACCGTGTTGATGATCAGGTCTGCGGTGATTTCTCTCTGCTGATCCGGGGAAATGAATTCCTTCAGCGCGCTTTCCGCAAGTTCCGGCGTGATATCGCTGTTTTCTACCCGCCCCAGGGCGATGAGCTTTGTCAGCGCGCCTTCCAGTTCACGGATGTTGGTGCGGATATTGGTCGCGATGTACTGCAGTACTTCATTGCTGATGACATAATGCTCTGCTTCCGCCTTCTTCTGCAGGATTGCCATCCTGGTTTCATAGTCCGGCATCTGGATATCCGCAAGGAGGCCGGAGGCAAAACGGGTTTTCAGGCGTTCATCCAGAGTGTCGAATTCCTTCGGCGGCCGGTCGGAGGAGATGATGATCTGCTTTTCCCTGCCGATCAGGTCATTGAAGGTATGGAAAAATTCTTCCTGTGTGGATTCCTTTCCTATTATAAACTGGATATCGTCGATCAGAAGGACATCAATATTCCGGTAACGATGCCTGAATGACGTAATCAGGGAGATGTTGCTGGAATTCCTGAGCGCGTCAATCAGCTGGTTGGTAAAGGTTTCGGAGGAGACGTAGCAGACAGACTTCTCCGGCTGCGTTGTGATGATGTGGGCAGCGATCGCATTCATCAGATGCGTCTTGCCAAGCCCCGGGCCGCCGTAGATAAAGAAAGGATTGTACATTCTCCCCGGGGATTCCGCGACAGCGACTGCGGCAGAATGGGCAAACTTATTGTTGGAGCCTACGACAAAGTTTTCGAAGGTATACTTGGGGTTCAGGCCGGCATCGTGAAGCGTCATGTTCAGCTTCGCGTCAATCCCGGGAAGCTCGACCTTCTGCCTTCCCGCATTTTTCAGCTCTTCCTCCTTCGCTTCCTCCGGAAGGATAAAGCCGATCTCATACTCGGTTCCCGTGATTTCCGCAACCGCAACCTTCAGCGGGAACAGGTACTTCTTTGAAATGTAATCGATTCCCATCTGTCCTGTCGTCACCAGGATCACAACCGTATTATCCCTCACATCATGAACCTTCAGAGGCTGAAGCCAGGTGCGGAATGCGACATCCGTGACGTCAAACTCCACCTTCACGCTCTGAAGAATCTTATCCCATATTTCTGCGCTGATTTCTGACATATTGATTCTGATACTCCTGTTCAAGAAAGCCGCCGTGGCTGTATCCATTTGATTCGTAAAAAAGCAGAATTTAAAGATCATCATAAGATAAAATGGCTCTTTTTTCAATCAGACAAAATGATAGCATGTGGATAAGTGGATGCTCGAAAAATCCTTTATTTACAGGCATTTTCAGAAGTTATACTCAGAAGTCCACAAGTTATCCACAGACTATCCGCAGGGATTTGGGGAAATGTTACTAAAATTGTGGATAATTTCCAGGGATCCGGGCTTTGCTTTCACTTTGGATTTTCCTTTGTAAAAATTCTGTCTTGACTGTTATACTGCTTCTGCATATAATTGTAGCGATGTTTTCTCGGAATATGGCGGGATGATAGAAACCCATGAGAGATAGAGATCTGGGAGTAAAGGGGGTGTTGAACCGATGAAGATGACATTTCAGCCGAAGAAGAGGCAGAGATCGAAAGTGCATGGCTTCCGTGCCAGAATGAGCACAAAGGGCGGCAGGAAAGTTCTCCAGGCCAGAAGAGCCAAGGGAAGAAAGGTTCTTTCCGCGTAAGACGGTTAGGGAGAGTTTCGAGGCATCGTTCGAAACTCTCTTTTCTTGTGTACCGGACACCATGCAATGATGTGGCGGTCAAAATGTATTTTTTGCTCCGGCAGACAAACATGTCTGCTTTTCGGGCTTTTGCCCCTGCATCATTCAATCTATGGCATACAGTATTATATATGAAATATTCTGAGAGTTTGAAGAAAACCAGGGATTTTTCCATCGTCTATCAGAGGGGAAAGTCCTACGCGAACCGGACGCTGGTTTTGTATGTGCTTCGGAAACGGGGCTCTGAGCGAAACCGCGTCGGCATATCGGTGAGCAAAAAAGTTGGAAACAGCGTCGTCCGCCATCGTTTGACAAGACTTGTCAGAGAAAGCTACAGGCTTCATGAAACAGAATTCGATCGGGGTCTGGACCTGATTGTACTGGTCCGGCCAGGCGCGAAAGAAAGTGATTTCTTTACTGTTGAGCGCGCGCTGCTCGCCTTAGGGAAAAGAGCAGAAATCAAAGACCACAACGCGGAGAAGGGAGGAGGTCATGATCATGAAGAGGTTCATGATTTGGTCGATCCGTAAATATCAGAAATATCTTTCTCCGCTGAAGACTACCCGCTGCCCCTATTATCCGACCTGCAGCAATTATGCCCTGGAGGCGGTTCAGAAACACGGGGCAATCAGGGGCAGTCTGCTTGCCGGATGGCGCCTTGTGCGGTGCAATCCTTTTTCGCACGGGGGATATGATCCGGTACCATAGCGTGATCCGTTATATAGAATCTAATATAAATATAGCGTGATGCGTTATGATAGAATCTAATCTGATAGAATCTGATCTAAGAGGAAGAGATACATGAGTTTACTTACCAAAAGCGGAGGCATACTCGGACCGATCGCTACGGTGCTTGGTTATGTCATGACAGGAATCTTTGCTGTTCTTGCCGCGATGAGCCTGCCGAACATCGGCCTGGCAATTATATTGTTTACGGTCGTGATCTATATGATTATGCTTCCGCTGACCTACCGCCAGCAGAAGTTCTCCAGAATGACGCCGCTCATGAACCCGGAGCTGACAGCGATCCGCGAGAAGTATAAGGGGAAAAATGACCAGGCGACCATGCAGCGCATGAATGAGGAGACACAGCAGGTCTATGCCAAGTATGGCGTAAACCCGGCGGGCTCCTGCGTGCAGCTGGTTGTGCAGATGCTGATTCTGTTCCCGCTGTACCGTGTCATTATGAATGTACCGGCCTACGTTGACCAGGTAAAGGCAGTATTTACAAATCTTGCTTCCCAGCTTTTGAAGACACCGGGAGCGGAGAAATATCTGAAGGATATCGCAGGTTCCATTCAGGCAACGACCATCGCAAAGGAATTTACGGAAAATACGATTATCGATACGCTTTATAAGTTCCGTCCGGATAACTGGACAGCGCTTGCAAAGCAGTTTCCGGATCTGAGCGGCGTGATTTCATCCACCGAGAAGACCATCGGGCAGATGAATAACTTCCTGGGGCTGAACATTGCGAATACTCCGATGAACTATATCAGGGAGCATGCTTCCGTATGGTTTGTGATCGGCGCGATCCTGGTTCCGGTGCTTGCTGCCCTGACGCAGTGGGTATCCGTGAAGGTTTCCATGGCGGGAAATACGCAGCCGGAAGGCTCTGACCAGATGGCGGGCACCATGAAGATCATGAATAACGTCATGCCTCTGATGTCAGCTTTCTTCTGCCTTACGCTTCCTGTAGGTATGGGTATCTACTGGATTATGTCAGCTGTTGTCCGTATGGTGCAGACCATCTTAATTAACAAGCGCCTGGCAAAGCAGGATATGGAAGAGATTCTCCGTAAGAACATGGAGA
>CAMORF010000169.1 GCA_946623485.1 uncultured Clostridia bacterium | reverse complement strand
GCTTTGCCGGTGACGGAGTCCTGATATTGCTCCCTGCGGTGAGTGTAGACATGGCCTGCACAAGGGGTATAATGGTGGAGAAAACAGAACAATACAATTGATGAAGGAGACATACAGAAACGATGGACACGAAATTCGTAACAGTGAAGGAGCTTTACAGAAACAGGGACGCGTACACCGGGAAGACGGTTACGGTAGGCGGCTGGGTGCGCTCAATCCGTGATTCCAGAACCTTCGGTTTCCTGGTGCTGCATGACGGGACATTCTTCGAGACGCTGCAGGTGGTCATTTCCGCGGAGCGGCTGGAGAATTATCAGGAGGTATGCCGGTATAATGTGGGAAGCGCGGTGATCGTGACGGGCGAGCTGGTCGAGACACCGGACGCGAAGCAGCCCTTTGAGATCCAGGCGGCAAGCGTTGTGCTGGAGGGGGCTTCCACGCCGGATTACCCGATGCAGAAGAAGCGCCATACGGTAGAGTACCTGCGGACGGTTCCGCACCTGCGGCCGAGGACCAACCTGTTCCAGGCGACATTCCGCGTGCGCTCTCTGGCGGCTTATGCAATCCATAAGTTCTTCCAGGAGCGGAATTTCGTGTATATCCATACGCCGATCATTACGGGAACGGATGCGGAAGGCGCGGGGGAGATGTTCCGCGCGACGACGCTGGATCTTGCGGATCTTCCAAGAACGGAAGAGGGAACGGTAGACTTTTCCAGGGATTTCTTCGGGCAGTCAACGCACCTGACCGTGTCCGGTCAGCTTGACGTGGAGCCGTTCGCCCAGGCATTCCGGAATGTCTATACCTTTGGCCCGACCTTCCGGGCGGAGAATTCCAACACGACACGCCATGCGGCGGAGTTCTGGATGATCGAGCCGGAGATTGCCTTTGCGGATCTGGAAGACGACATGGACCTCGCGGAGGCCATGCTCAAGTTCATTTTCCGGTATGTCCTGGAAAATGCGCCGGAGGAGATGGCGTTCTTCAATCAGTTTGTGGACAAGGGGCTTCTGGACCGTCTGAATCATGTGATGAATTCGGAGTTTGGCCGCGTCACATATACGGAGGCGGTGAAGCTTCTGGAGGAAAATAACGATCAGTTTGATTACAAGGTCAGCTGGGGCTGTGACCTGCAGACAGAGCATGAACGCTACCTGACCGAGCAGATCTTCAAGCGTCCGGTCTTTGTGACGGATTATCCACGGGAGATTAAGGCGTTTTATATGAAACTGAATGAGGACGGGAAGACAGTCGCGGCGGCAGACTGCCTGGTGCCCGGGATCGGTGAGATCATCGGCGGCTCCCAGAGAGAGGAACGGTTTGATGTGCTGAAGGCCAGGATCGATGAGCTGGGCATGCGTGAGGAGGAGTACAAGTACTACCTTGACATCCGCAGGTTCGGAACGACCCGCCACGCGGGCTTTGGCCTGGGCTTTGAACGGCTCGTCATGTATCTGACCGGAGTCGGCAATATCCGTGACGTACTGCCGTACCCGAGGACAGTGGGAAGCCTGATCTGATCAAGAATCATTCTAATGTGCATGATGATTGAGCTGCAAGCTCGAATAGAAATCCTGCGCAATTTGACAAGTAATTTTGTGCCGGAGAAGAAAAGGCAGGTAAGATGGTCAGGCCGATAGCTTCGGACCTGTCACGAAATAAGCTGCACATCTTGCTTGTCTTTTCATCCGATCGCACAGCTCAAAAATCAATCACATAGTTAGGATCTGTTCAGATGATGGGAATCCGGACAGATGATAAGAGGCACAGGGAATGGGACGAAAGCGAAGAACATCATATGAAGTGCACAGCCACCGCGCCGGAAGCGCGTTCGGAACTTTCCTGATTACGCTGCTTCTGGTCATTGCGGTCGGTGTCTTTCTTTATTCCGGCTGGCGGCTGTTTGGCTATTACATGGCTTACAAGCAGGGAAGCGATGAATACAGTGACCTGAATGCGGAGTTCGTCAATACGAATCCCGCGCCGGTTTCCGCCGGAGCAAAGGATGCAGGCGGCGGTGCGGCGCAGGAGCCGGATGGCAGCGCGGCCCAGGGGCAGGCATCCGCGCAGTCGGGAGGTCAGGAGTCCGCGCAGCCAGCAGGACAGACGTCTGCTGAGTCTGAAGGGCAGGCCTTCGCGCAGACGGAGGGACAAAAGTCTAATGTTGTCCTCGCGGATGTGACACAGCTTGAGAATCCTGTGACGCTCAAAGCGGTCCTGGACGGAGCCTGCCGCGAAAGCACGGTGGAGAATGGAGAGACAAAGGAATTGCCAAAGCTGGTGAACCCCGTGAACTTCGAGGAGCTGCAGAAGGTGAATCCCGAGGTGATCGGCTGGATCCGCGTTGGCGCTGTCAATATCTCCTATCCGGTGGCGCAGGCGAAGGACAATGATTTCTACCTGCACAGAACCTTCAAGAAGGTGGACAACTTTGCCGGATGCATATTTGAAAACTGCAACAACTCCCCCTACTTTACGGACCAGAACACGATCATTTACGGGCACAATATGAAAAACGGATCGATGTTCGGCCAGCTGAAGAAGTTTGGCGAACAGGAGACCATCGATAAAAATCCGTACTTCTGGATCTTTACCAAAGACAATATCTTCCAGTACCGGATCTTCTCCAGCTCAATTGTCAGCAAGATCGGTGACCCTTATATTGTGCGGTTCGCGGAGGCGGATTTTGAGAAGTTTATTGAGAACGCCATCGCGTCGAGTGAGATTGACTGCGGTGATGTAGAAGTGACGAAGGGTGACCGGATCGTAACCCTTTCAACCTGCACGGGAGATGACGCGACACGCAGAATTCTCCAGGGTGTGCTGGTACAGGTTTACCTTCCGGCGTAAAATGTGAGACAGGCCGCTTTTTCCGAATGGGAGCGGCCTGTTTGCGAAGGAGGAATGCAGGATGGACATGGAGAAGATCAGACAGCTGCAGGACATTATCGATGGGAGCGATCATATTGTTTTCTTCGGCGGCGCCGGCGTTTCAACGGAGAGCGGGATCCCGGATTTCCGAAGCCAGGACGGGCTTTACCGCATGAAATACAAATATCCGCCGGAAACAATTATCAGCCACACGTTTTTTGTGCGGAAGCCGGAGGAATTCTACCGTTTTTATAAGGATAAAATGCTCGTATTGGATGTAAAGCCGAATGCGGCGCACCTGAAGCTGGCGGAGCTTGAGGCGGCAGGGAAGCTGAGGGCGGTTGTGACCCAGAATATTGACGGGCTGCACCAGAAAGCCGGAAGCAAGGAAGTGCTGGAGCTTCACGGATCCGTGCTGAGAAACTATTGTACGCGCTGCAATGCTTTTTATGATGCCGAGTTTGTGAAGAACGCCGAAGGCATCCCGAAATGTGTGAAGTGCGGCGGGACGGTGAAACCGGATGTGGTGCTGTATGAAGAAGGACTGGACAGTGACATCATGAGCCGGTCCATTTCCCACATCCAGAACGCTGAGGTGCTGATCATCGGCGGAACGAGCCTGGTCGTATATCCGGCCGCAGGCCTGATCGACTATTTCCACGGAAAGAAGCTGGTTCTGATCAATAAGGGGGCAACGGCACGGGATGCAGGCGCGGACCTGGTGATCACGGATCCGATCGGCGAGGTATTCTCCCGGATCCAGGTGCGGCAGCGGAAAGATGTGTGACATGGAATTGCCGGGATGCCGGAATCGAGGGGGAAAATGTTCGGAAAAATTCGGTATTTTGCACCCTTGATTTCAAACAGGCGGTACGTTATAATGCGGTCTTGTGATGTATCATTATTCCTTGCTCATCCGACTGCAAGGGTGGGCCAAAGACCATAAGGAGGTGCAAGCAGCATGAACAAATACGAACTGTGCGTAGTTGTCAGCGCTAAACTCGAAGACGACGCCAGGGCGGAGCTGATCGATCGTGTGAAAGAACTGATCGCAAGATTCGGAGGCACTGTCACGGATGTCGATGACTGGGGCAAGAAGAGGCTTGCCTATGAGATCGAGAAGATGCATGAAGCATTTTACTCTTTCATCCGCTTCGAGTCTGAGCCGGCGGCTCCGGGCCAGATCGAGGCCAGGCTTCGTATCATGGACGGAGTGATCCGGTATTTATGCGTTAGACAGGACGCGTAAATTCAAGGAGATATCATTATGAATAAAGTCATCTTGATGGGTCGTCTGACACGTGATCCGGACGTGAGATATTCCGCCGGAACCGGTGATCAGCAGCAGGCTTACGCCAGATACTCACTGGCGGTAGACCGCAGGGTCCGCCGTGACAACAATGATCCGAACGCTCAGACCGCAGATTTTATCAACTGTGTTGCCTTTGGCAGGAGTGCCCAGTTTGCGGAGCAGTACCTGCATAAGGGGACGAAGATCGCGGTCGTTGGAAGGATCCAGACGGGGAAGTATACGAACAGGGAAGGACAGACCGTCTACACTACGGATGTTGTGGTGGAGGATCAGGAGTTCGCGGAGAGTAAGGCTGCGTCTGAACGTTTTAATGGAGGACAGTATAACGGCGGTCAGTATGGCGGACAGGGGGCATCTTACCAGGCATCCCAGGCTTCTTCCTACCCGGCACCGGCACCTGCACAGGCGGCACCAGCTCCGGCACCGGAGATGGGAGATGGCGGATTTATCAACATCCCGGAGGGGATCGACCAGGAACTTCCATTCAACTGATCCCTTCATTCGTCTATAAGGAGGATTCAAATGGCGTTTAATAAGACCGATGCTCCGAGACGCAGCAGCAGGCCGATGCACAGACGCAAGAAGGTATGCGTGTTCTGCGGCAAGGAGAACAATGAGATCGATTACAAGGATACCGCGAAGCTGAAGAAGTATGTCTCTGAGAGAGGCAAGATTCTTCCGCGCCGCATTACCGGCAACTGCGCGAAGCATCAGAGGGCTCTGACCGTTGCGATCAAGAGAGCCCGCCACGTGGCGCTTATGCCGTATGTCCAGGAATAATCAGGCCTGAAAGGTTCAAAGCCTGAAGCAAGCAGTTTTTTATCAATTTTCAGGAATCAGGATACGTCATTTCACGCCGGGAACCCGATGGGCTCCCGGCTTTTTGTATGTGCCGGAACGTGAGCCCGGTTTTTTGTGTTTACTTTTGAATGTGGAGAGATTATAATAGCGCTAACTGGTCAGAACACTCTGACTTTATTTCTATGGAATTAATCAAGGGGTATGTTCACGGTTGATGGGGAGAGGATCTGCTGTGGGCTATTTGTCATTTTCTGGGAGGAATATCACATGAAGATGAGATCACGGAAGATTGCGGCACTGTTTATGGCGGTGACGCTGATGGGCGCATCCGGCAATCCGGCGGTTTCTACAGTGCTTTCTGCGGATGAACTGCCGGCTGAGACGCAGGTTGTGGAGACACAGGCCCCGGAAACCCAGGCGCAGACGCAGGCCCCTGAGACCCAGGCGCAGACGCAGGCTCCTGAGACCCAGGCACAGACGCAGGCTCCTGAGACCCAGGCGCAGACCGAGTCGAAGGGCACTGAGGCGAAG
>CAMORF010000168.1 GCA_946623485.1 uncultured Clostridia bacterium | reverse complement strand
CCATAGGGCGCATTGGCAGAGGCCCCGAAGAACAGATAATCCTCGTGGGGGAGCAGCTTCACGGCTTCCCGAAGGACGCTGATTCCCCCGACGCCGGAATCGAAAAATGCAATTGGCAGGTTTTGTTTTTTCATGGTCTGATATTTGATGTTCCCCGGCAGATTATGAACGGTAGATCGTAAGGATCTGTACAGAAATAACTTATGATCTTGCTTGTCTTTTTCTCTGATTCCGCAGGTCAAGGTTCGGTTACATTGTAAGCGTAGAGGAGATGTCCCCTGTGAGATCCCGCGGCCGCTACAGCAGAACCGGACCGTCCCGGGTGATGGCATACCTTACGGTCTCCTCTTTGACAAAAGAACACCTGGCGTTCGTCCGGTCCATGATCTCTGTTTTGAGAATCGGAAGAACCTCATCGGGCACAAGGGTTTCCACCTCCACTGCGTCGGTGTAAACAGTATCCGTGACGGGAAGCTGACGCTGCGCGAGGAGATACCGGATCTTTCCGTCCCCGTTGTAATCGGTGCGGATGCGGAGCCTGAACCCA
Organism: uncultured Clostridia bacterium; assembly: GCA_946623485.1. Taxonomy (GTDB): domain Bacteria; phylum Bacillota; class Clostridia; order Lachnospirales; family Lachnospiraceae; genus Porcincola. Next base: position 5,027 of record CAMORF010000168.1, on the reverse strand, counting down.
TCGGTCCTGACGCCAATGCTGCATGCGGCCAGGGCAGCCTGCACGGCAGAAGAGTAAGCACGCACCAGACCTCCGGTTCCCAGGAGGACGCCGCCGAAATACCGCGTGACAACCGCGCATACATCTGTAAGGCCTTCTCCGGTGAGAACACTAAGCATAGGCCTGCCTGCCGTTCCGGAAGGTTCTCCGTCATCGGAGGAACGGCTGAATTCCCCTCTTTCTCCCAGAACCATAGCGCTGCAGTTATGCCGCGCGTCCCAATATTGCTTCTTCGTCCGCAGGATGAAATCATCCGCTTCTTCCTGGGAACGGACGCTTTGCACAGAGGCAATGAATCTTGATTTTTTCTCCGTAATCTCGGCTGAAGCGCCTTTCAGTATGATCTTCACAATTCCTCCGCAGGCGGCAATGCATGTTTATTTACCAAAACCTTAAGAAAATGCTTCCGCTGATCCTCATATCTTCAGTTTACAATATTCTCTGATGAAACGTCAACTCACCCTGAAACGGGATCCGGACCAAGACTGGTACCAATGGTTACAAGACACACCTACAGGTTAACCCTGGTGCGATGTGCGTTGCAACTCCCAATGTGCAAACAGGCCGGGCTGTTAGAGGAACAACTCTTTCTGCCAGCAGGCAAGCCAGCGGACGTGATATGTTCCCTGCAAGATGGAAGCGGAGGTTCAGGAAGATGTATGGTCAAGGATATGGCAGCATGGAAAGAAGGGACATAAACAGAAGGGGTATATACAGAAGAAGGCGCCGCAGGAAAAGGCACGGCATTGCGTACCGTATATTTGCCGCATGTCTTAAGGTACTTTTGGTAGGGCTTTTGATTCTTCTGGTTTCTGTTTCCATCTACGTATTTGCGAGGTGGAATGCAATTGTGCGGGATGCCCCGGATATCTCCGGTATCACATTTACCCCCGGACAGTCTGCGACTTATATCTATAACCGGGAGGGGAAGCGGGAACAGAAGCTGGCGCTGCCTGACGCGAACCGGGAGATCGTAAACCTGTCGGATGTACCGGTTGATCTTCAGCATGCGGTGGTCGCAATTGAAGATTCCCGCTTCTATGAGCATCATGGAATTGACCCGGTGGGGATTCTGAGGGCACTTGTAAAAGGAGTGACCACAGGGTCATTTTCCCAGGGAGCAAGTACCATCACACAGCAGCTGCTTAAAAACAGTGTCTTCCCGGGATGGACGAAGGAAACGACGTTCCAGGAACGCCTTGAGCGGAAGATCCAGGAGCAGTACCTGGCTGTGAAGCTGGAGAAGGTCCTGACCAAAGACCAGATCCTTGAGAATTACCTGAACCTGATTAACCTGGGGGCGGGATGCTATGGCGTCCAGGCCGCGTCTTATCGTTACTTTGGGAAGCCGGTGAACAGCCTTACGCTTGCGGAGGACGCGGTGATCGCGGGGATCACACAGAATCCTGCGGCATATAACCCGATCACAAACCCGGAGAATAACGCGAAGCGCCGGAAGATGGTGCTGGATGCAATGCTTGACCAGGGGTATATCGACAAGACAAGATATGATGAAGCGATGGCGGATCCGGTGTATGACAGGATCCAGGAAAATGAATCTACGGTGGACACGGCCGGTTCGATCTATACATTTTATCAGGATGCTTTGATCGGCCAGGTGATGCAGGATCTTCAGGACGAGCTGGCTTATACCTGGCAACAGGCCTACAGGGCAGTTTATTCCGGAGGGCTTCGGATTTATTCGGCACAGGATCCTGAGATTCAGAAAATCTGTGATGAGGAATTCGAGAATCCTGAGAACTTTCCGGAAGGAACCAAGGTGGGGATTGACTATGCGCTGAGCGTCCAGGCCAGGGACAAGACAGTCACAGATTATGGAAATGAGCATCTGAAGGCATGGGTCAGGAGCAATCGTAACCCTGATTTTAATATGATGTATGAGGATGCGCAGCAGGCCCGGGAGGACGCCCAGGCATTCCGGGAGTCTGTTGTGGGAAAAGAAGACCATGTCCTGGGGGAGCGGGTGACGATCACGCCCCAGCCGCAGGCGTCCTGTGTGATCATCGATCAGTCAACCGGGCTGGTGGCGGCACTGGTTGGAGGAAGGGGGGACAAGGAAGCAAGCCTTACGCTGAACCGTGCGTCTTATACCATGCGCCAGCCCGGCTCCACCTTTAAAATCCTGACCGTCTATGCGCCGGCGATTGAAAACCGGACGGTCACGCTTGCATCGACAATCGTTGATGAACCATATGAGTATAGCTTTGGAACGCCGGTCTACAATGCGGGCAGGACGTATGCCGGGGAGGTGACGGTCCGCAGAGCGATTGTTGAGTCTATCAATATCGTGGCGGTAAAGCTGCTGACTCAGATTACGCCGCAGGCGGGATATGACTTTGCGAAGAAGCTGGGGATTTCGACGCTGACGGATCATCTGGAGACAGACTCCGGTGTCCTGACAGACGTCGGGCAGACCCTGGCGCTGGGCGGGATCAGCCGGGGCGTGACAAATCTGGAGCTTACCGGTGCTTACGCGTCCATTGCGAACCTGGGGCATGCTTATCAGCCGAAGTTTTATACGGAGGTGCTTGATCAGTATGGAAATGTGATCCTGGACAATACGGATCAGAAGCCGCGGACGGTGATGAAGGAGAGCACAGCCCAGCTTTTGACAAGTGCCATGGAGGATGTGATCCGGGCAGAGAACGGGACCGCGCATGGCCAGATTGATCTTGGGCAGATGCATGCCGCAGGAAAAACCGGGACAACTTCCGAGTGGCGGGACAGCTGGTTTGTGGGGTACACGCCCTATTATACCTGTGGAATCTGGGCAGGATATGACAACAATGAGGTCATGCCTGACGAGGGGCGGTATCATACCTTCAGCAAGATTCTATGGAACTCGATTATGAACAGAGTCAGCGGAAAGGATGTTCCCATGCGGTTTCGCCTGACAGGAGATGTTGTGAGCGCTTCTGTCTGTTCCACGTCCCATATGGCGGCATCCGTCAATTGTCCGGAGGTGTATGATGAGCTTTTTGCCCGGGGGACACAGCCGCAGTATTACTGTACGACGCATGGAAACGGCGCCCTGGTTTCAGACATGAGCGGAGGGATCGGCGTCGGCCAGCCGGGTTTGGCGGGAAGTGAGACCGGAGCCGGCCAGCCGATCCTGGAGGGAAGCGGGAACGAAATCGGCCAGCCGGGTTTGGCGGGAGGAGATCCGGGAACCGGCCAATCAGACCTGGCGGGAGGAGTCCCGGGAGTCGGCCAGCCGGGCTTGCCGGATGGTGAGTCTGGAGGTGACTTGTCCGGATTGCCGGAGGGCGGAGATACGGCCATACCACCGACTCTTGTTCAGAATGATAGCGCTGGAGAGACGATTACGATATGGAATACAGATTCCAATGTACCGGATTTCAGTGTGCCGGGCGACTTTTATGAACAGAATTCTGATGCGCAGGATTCCACTGTACAGAATCCTGGTATGCTGAATTCCGCCGCACAGAATTCTGGTATGCAAAACTCTGGATGGAATGCAGATTCTTCCAATGGACAGACAGTGCCATCTGATATGCAGGATGAAATCGTGATCTTTTCCTGATATCAGATCCGGAAACCAAAGAAAAAACAAAACAGAATCAAAACAAAAATCGAGGCAATGTCACTACGGACTTTGCCTCGATTTCCTCATTCTTTTATGGAGCGGTTTTCAAAATGAACCGGTCTCATAAACATAGAAGAACAGATTTACTTTGCATCCTTCTGCTCTTTCTTTATGGGGTTGATCTTCTGATACCACTTCTTTTTTGGCGGCGGAGTTTCAAGCTTTCCGCGGATCGCCTTGACATCCATGATGTAGATCCCGCTGAGCGTAGCCTTGACGGACTTGCCTGTCGGGATGAGAGGAAAGATCTTCTGGTCTGCAACAAGAGTCATGATCTTTCCCTGAACACGAGCCTTAACGATCGGCATCTTGGAACGGCGCATGAGCTTTGGCGTCTGATCAATCACAAACTGGGGAAGTCCTGATTGCTTCAGCGGAAGCATCTTCTTGTCAATTACGAAGATCTGGACGATCTGTTTGGCTGCTTCCATCTGAGCCTGTGATTCATCCTGTTTCTTCTGCAGTTTCTTGCCCCAGAAGTAAAGGAAGATCAGACCGGCAACCAGAACGGCAAGTATGATCAGAAGCACAATAGTTAAGGTTGACATACGGCATTTCCTCCGAAATAAGGAACTGGCACGAAATCACTTGTGCAGATGTACAAGTGATTTCGTGACAGATCCTAAGTGTACATACGCCGGAATTCTATCATCTTCCAGGACAAAGTGCAAGAGGCGCTGAGATCGCGTTTTTTGTTTTGTGCCGCGTTTTGCATCGTGTTCCGTATCGCATTTGGTATCGGATTTTATGTTGTGCGATTATCTGCAATTCTATTCACCTGATTTCGCTTGCCTTTTCACTTGCTTTTCACAGTTCCGGAACAGATGCATTCTACCCAAAAAAAATGATCTATGATATACTGATTCAGGTTTCGTAATCATGCAGTGCCAAAGTATTGCGGCAGTGTACAGAAAGGAAAGATGGAAAATGAAAAAACATATTTTGATGGCGATTCTGGCTGGCTGTGTCATGGTCACAGCCGGGTGCAGCAATTCCCAGAAAAAGGAAACGGAAGCTCCGAAGCCGGTGGAAACTGCGGCAGCCAGGGAATCAGAGGCATCGGAGACGAAGACGGCTGCCGCTGAAACGGAAACAGCTGCGGTAGAGACCGAGGCGGCTGCAGCGCAGACGGAAGCAGCTGCAGTAGAGACTGAAGCGGCTGCGGTGGAGACGGAAGTGGTTGTGGCAGCAGCTGGTGCCACAACTGAGGCGGCAGAAACGGAAGCAGCGGCAGCAGAAACAGAAGCAACTGCGGCAGAAACAGAAGCAGCGCCAGCAGAGACCGAAGCAGCTGCGGAAGAGACCGAAGCAGCAGCCGGGGAAACCGAGGAAGCTATCGCGGAGACAGAGGCGGAGGAAG
>CAMORF010000167.1 GCA_946623485.1 uncultured Clostridia bacterium | reverse complement strand
TTTCATAATATGTTTTGTCCTCATCTTTGAAAACATTGAAGATCACTCTTTCCATGGCATCGGGATGCTCCGAAAGCCATTCCGTCACAGTCTGAACCGCGATCTCCGCTGCCCTTTTATTCGGGAAGCGGAAGACACCCGTGGAGATACAGCAGAAAGCAACTGACTTTATACCATTCTCCAGGCACAGGTCGAGCGTGTTTTTATAACAGTCCGCCAGATCCTGCTCCAGGTCTTTTGTGAGTCTCCCGGTTACGATCGGACCGACGATATGGATGACCTTCTTTGCCGGAAGATTGTAGCCGTCCGTCAGCATCGGAACCGCTGTCGGCTGTTCATAATCCGAGCCATACTTTGCCCTAAGCTGGTTCATTTGACGATTGCACTCCGCCCTAAGCTGGATCCCTGCGAAGGTATGGATGCAGTTTGCGACACCCTTCAGAATCACACATTTCTCCATCTTCGGAAAATGCTTTTACTGAAGCTTCCTCTGATTCTGTCTCAAGGATGCCGCTGCGTCCGAAAAAATAGTCTTCCTCACTCGAATAGTCTTCGGTGGCGCAGCCCTTGATATAAATGTGGCAGACCTCGTTCTTGCCGTCTCTGGTCACATAGACACGCTCTACGATGCTGCTGATCAAGGATACAATTTCCGTGGGCTCTGCATCCTTTACCAGTTCCCGGAAAGACAGCAGCGTTTCCCTGATCTTCTCGTAATCCCTGACATGCCCCTGCTGATCCTCCCGTTCCATCTCCAGCTTTGACAGGAGCTTCCGCTTTGCAAAGATCTCCTCCGTCATCTCATTGACATCTGCCTCAAGGTACGGTCTGGTGGTTTCCGAAGCCGTACGCAATGCTTTAACCTGCGACTTGATATCCCGGTCCAGGCGGTCGATCTCTTTCTGAAGAGTAGCGATCTCCTGCTGGGTCTTATCCCCCTTTACAGCCTGATCGATCTGGCGCTGGATATTGCTGAGATAATAGTTCTGTTCCTCATCAGACAGCGATGACAGCTTCTCTACGATAAACTCATCAAACTCCACTCCGTGAACCGCTTGATAATTACAGGCACCCTTCCGGACCGCATTTGGGCAGGCGTATTTGAACCGTGGCTTGCCGTGCGTATACCGGCCGCTTTCAGAGACCACGTTCAGGCGCTGATGGCACAAAGGACAGTAGATGAGGCCCGCCAGCAGCGCGTTGGTTGCCCGGTGCGGCCTGTTGTAACGGTCAGCGATATCAAGCTTCAGAGTCTGTGCCGTAACCCAGTCCTTACCCTCTACGAAGCCTTCATGACGACCGATGGCAATGATCCATTCACTAATATCCTTCTCCCGGACTGTCTTGGAAAACTCAGGGTGAAGGAAAGTAGAATCGTCACTTTCTTCCCTCATCTCCCGGGTGCGATTGTAAACGGAGATGCCGTGGAGGCCATCATAATCCGACTCCTCACCATAGACATTACCGTCTTGCTCGATAAAATATCGGTAGGCGTCCTGATCGGCGCTGCAGTAAACCGGATTCGTCACGATGTCCCTCACTGACTGCGTATTGAACGGAAGCCCGCTCCGGGTCCGGTATCCTTCCTCGTTGAGTCTTCTGGCCGCCGCATTATAGCCTCTGGTCGTCAGAAAAGCCTGAAATACATGCTGTATCAAAGTCTTTTCTTCCGGAACCGTTATCAGATAGGAATACCCGTTTTTCTTGCTGCCGCTGCCATGTTTTGACCGGTCCACCGAAAAGCCCGTCGGCGGTATGCCGCCCATCCAGCGTCCGTCCTTAGCAAGCTCAATCAGGTTATCCGTGATCCTTTCCTTGATGACATCCCGCTCAAACTCCGCTATGATGCCAAGCATCTGGATCATCATCTTGGAATTGCTGTCCTGGGTATTCAGGTTATTGGAACTGATGAGCAGGGCTACATTGTGTTTGTTCAGATAGTCGATCATCGTGGTCAGATCAGACATTTTGCGGCTGATACGGTCAAGCTTATAGCAGACAATGGCCCTGATCTTATTTTGTTCCACGTCGCGGATCATCCGCTGAAAGTCAGGCCGATCCGCATAAAAGCCGCTTTTGCCTTCGTCCTCGTATACCTTGAATTCATAGTCTGAGGGCAGCTTCAGATGCAGTCTGGCATATTCGCGGCAGTACTCCTCCTGGTTGGCAATGGAGTCGCCTTTGTGGGTGATCTTTGATTTCCTGGCATAGATCACGACGGTCCTGTCATCCGATTTTGTATGATCATCCTTTTTCAAAAAATCGCCCCCTTATTTCCATTTAACACACATATATTATATCATAGACAACAAAAAATGCCAGCGGAATATAAAATGAATTTCTACGAGCAGCATAATCTTTATCTTGTAATAGATTCGACATGCCCAAAGTTATGCCAGTAAACCTGTTGGCGAAATAATTCAACCTTTAGGTTGACCGATTGCATTCAATATGCTATACTAACCTCGACCGTAAGGGTTAAAAAAGGAGGTATGTCCCATGTTAACAAGTATTGGAAGATTCCTGAAGAAGTTACGGATTGACCGCGGGGAGATATTAAAAGATATGGCCGAAAAACTAGATGTGACGGTATCTTTTCTGTCCGCTGTTGAAAACGGAAAGAAGCACATGCCTGCGGCATGGAACGAAAAGATCTGCACCCTGTATGATCTACGCGAAGAACAAAAACGTGAATTCACCACTGCTATTGCTGAAACAGAGGATGCCATAGAAATGAATCTGGTCAGCGCTAATCTTGGAAGACGTGAATTGGCTGTATCATTTGCACGCCGTTTTAACAACATTGACGACGCACAGGTCGAAGCAATCCGAAAGATCCTTCAGCGAGGTGACAAGAAATGAACTGTTATAAAGCAGACCCTGTATCACGAGAGAACATTCGACGGTTTATCAGAGGCCTAAAAAGAAAGGTGGGATTAGAATACGAGCTCTATTTTCCGATTCTTCCCTTCGTTGAAAACGTTCTCCCGATACTAATACCGGACTTTCAGTTTGAAGTCGTTCCTGTAATTGAGATGGGTGGAAAGCATGGAGAAACGTATCCAAGCAAGAACATAATGCGAATCCGCGAAGACGTTTACCTTCGCGCTGCTGCCGGAGAAGGACGGGACAGGCTGACAATAGCACATGAGGTCGGGCATTTATTCATGCATGAGGATGATTCCATTGCGTTGTGTCGACTGGCCCCGAACGAACAATTAAAGCCCTTTGAAGATCCCGAATGGCAGGCTGATGCATTTGGCGGTGAGCTCCTGGCTTCTTCTTATCTTATAAAAGGGATGAAAAGGAACTGATCAAAAAGATAAAAAAGGAGTTTCATCTAAAATGAGAAAGAATGAATATACTTCACTGGACGAATTCCGTTCACAGTACATAGGGGTATGGGCGCCATCTGAAGGTCATTGGTTAGGCCTTGATTTTTCGTATAAAGGAAACGAATACCGGTTTCAAACCGGATCTATGTATGCAGAAGAAGACACGATCCTGCCAAATGGCCAGACAGCTGTTTATGGTTTATATCATAAGAACAAAAACGAGAAAGGCTCTCGAGAATACTGTCTTTTGTCAGAATTTGCAACCATGGATGACGTCCTTATAAGTACTTGCATTGATGGAAGACCCTTTGCAGAAATAATTATGGACGATGACACTGAATTACTGGGACAAGATTAGATTACCAGGGCATCAACAGAATACTGTCTGATGCCCTGATTTTTTGGACTCAGCCTGCTTTCAGATACTCACGAAGATCGATCTGCCGGAGAACAGAGATACCCTGCTTCTGAATATATCTTGATGCAAGCTTCACTCTTTTGTTCTGGAATTCCCGCAGGATCTGTTTGCGATTATTTCCAAAGTGCATCACACACTTCATATCTTTGTAGCGGTTGTCTTTCAGCATGCGGTCACCTCCCCCACTCCCGGAGATGTCGCTGTGCCTTGCTTCTTCCGGCATAGTGTTCCAGGATCTCCGGCGGGATCCTCTCAAGCGTTGCAATCGCTTTTTCATAGTCACGCTGAAGCTGAAGATCCGCCATTCTCTTCAGGACGCTTTCCTGCCGGCTTTCTTTTAGAGCAGCTGTCAGGTTCTCGTTTTTCCGGACAAGGGCTTCGTTCTCTGCAGTCAGATCCTGAAAGGCACCCTTGTACTTCTTCATCTGGGTGCTCATCTTTTCAACATTCGGGATATACTTGTCCAGATACCTGCAGATCTCTGCCGCCTTTGCTTTGGCATTGAACATGCTGACCTGGGAGAGCATCTTGTCCAGCTTTTCCCTCTGCTTGTTCAGTCTTGTCATTTCCTTGAATACCCGGGGAGGGATGTGATCGCGGCCGGTCTCACTGGCGCTCATACCACGCTCCAGATCCGGATATTTCCTGACCATCTGTTCCCAGAATGCATCCTGCCACTGCGTCAGTTTCTTCTTATTCCCGATGATCTCTTTTGCACAAAGCCTGCCGTCCTCCGTCAACGGGACAAAAGAAAGGTGCATATGGGGCGTTTTCTCATCCATATGCACCACGGCTGAAATGATCGTATCCGGATTCTGTTTCTGTTTGATAAAGTCCAGCGCTGTCTGGAAGAAGGTCCGGATCTCCTCCCGCTTTTTGTCCTTAAAGAATTCCGGGCTGGCTGTCACCAGCATCTCCACAAGTCTTACACTGTCTGTCCGGGTCCGGCACCCGGCAGCAGCGATCTGCTTCTCTGCCTCAGCCCGGTACTTTCCCTGCGGCTCGATCAAATGGAAGTTCAGATGACTTCGGCTGGTGTCCACATCCGGATTACTTGCGTATTTCTCTTTTGTTCTCTCATTGTGGGCCTCGATCCCGCTGATCTCAGGTCCCTTATATTTTGCAAATCTCATGATTGCGTATTGTGCTCCCATATTGTCCTCCCTTCGGTCTCCTGCGTTATAAAAGCTTTCTTTTTTTGCGTTCGTACGTACATGCGTACATTTGATGAATGATTAAGCAGGCTTCCACAAACCGGTCATCATAATCGTCATCCATGTTTTTTGGCGCATACCGTACCTTCCAGTTCTCCAGAAGGTGCAGATAATCACAAAGCACCCGCTGACAGTAGCGTTCGTCTTCACGAAACGCCCTGATCATCGGGTGCTTAGGTTTCGCAAGTGCCGCTGTAGACGGAGGCTTGTCCGGATCGATCCCAAAGTCCGCAGCCAGCTTCTTCGCCGCTTCATAGGGGCTTAGAGTGAAGAGCCTCGCTGTCAGATCGATCACATCTCCGGTGGCCCCGCAGCCGAAGCAGTAGAAGTAATCTTCATTCAGCTTCAGGCTGGGATGCCGGTCATCATGGAACGGGCACCTCACCATGCCGTGGTGATTTGGCCGCAGCCCGTACATCTTTGCCGCGTCAGGTACGCTCACACTTGCCTTTACAGTTTCAAATAGATTCATAGTCTGGTTCCTCCTTTGGATTTTATTTGGATACCTGATCCTGATGTCTTATACGGAGGAAAACCGGCGGACTTGAAAAATTGGGCGATATTGGGATTTTAAAGAGGTGAACAACAGAAAAATTGCAAAATTGCAATCCATTGTCCAAACTTTTGG
>CAMORF010000166.1 GCA_946623485.1 uncultured Clostridia bacterium | reverse complement strand
ATGTACAAGTTATTCTGTAACAGATCTTAAGAGGCACCAGGAAGCATAGCGTAAACGTAAACGGGGAAGCAACATGTAAAGCAGAACAGGAAGGAGACAAAAGATGAGCGTTCCATATGTCAAATGTGATGAGAAGGGAATCCCGACACTTTATGTGAAAGACCGTCCGTTCTTTTTAAGGAGCGGGGAGATCCATAACTCCAGCGCGTCCAGCAGCGCTTACCTGCAGGAGAAGCTGTGGCCGGCGCTCAGGGGCCTTCATATGAATTCTGTCATTGTACCGGTTTACTGGGAACTGCTGGAGCCGGTTGAGGGCAAGTATGATTTCACCCTTGTGGAAGACCTCATATGCCAGGCTCGCCAGGAAGATATGAAGCTGGTCTTTCTGTGGTTCGGCCTGTGGAAGAATGCCGAATCCATGTATGTCCCTTCCTGGGTGAAGCAGGATCAAAAGACCTATTTCCGCGCAGAGAAGGTAAACGGGGAGAAGATGACGACCATTTCCCCGCTGTGCGAGGCTGCTGTGGAGAAGGACCGTCTGGCCTTCACCGCCCTGATGCGTCATATCCGTGAGACCGATGAAGAGGAAAACACGGTCATTACGATCCAGGTGGAAAATGAGATCGGCCTGCTTGGCACGGACCGGGATTACAGTCCGAAAGCCCGCGAAGCGTTCCTGGCACCGGTGCCGGAGGCCTTGAGCAAGATCACCGGGAAGAAAGGCTCCTGGGAGGAGGTTTACGGTGATGACGCGGGTGAGCGCTTTATGGCATGGTACTTCGCATGTGCGGTAGAAAAGATTGCCTCCTCCGGCAAGGCGGAATATGACCTGCCCTGCTATGTCAATGCGTGGCTCAGGCAATCCCCGTGGTATCCGGGCTCCTATCCGTCCGGAGGCGCGGTCACCCAGGTGCATGACATCTGGCGCGTGGCGGCTCCGTCCATCTTTGCATTTGGCCCGGACTCTTACGTCCCGTATTGTGCTGATGTCATGGATGAGTACGCATATGAAGGAAACCCGCTCTTTATCCCGGAGATCCGTAAGGACGCCGTAGCGGCTTCCTACGCGCTTTATGCCTTTGGCGCAAAGAATGCTATCTGCTTCTCTCCGTTCGGGATCGAAGACCTGGCGCTTGATCCGGCGGACGTGGACAAGCCGCCGATGGAGCTGATGATCGCTTTGAACATCGATCCCTCTGCATTTGACACGACCGGCAGCAAGGATTGTCTGTCGGCAACCTATGGAATCCTGGAAGAGATTGAGCCGCTGTACCTGAAGTACCGCGGGACTGACCATCTGAAGGCTGCGGTCCGCCACGGCGAGAATGATTTCAGTGCGTTCCTGCGCTTCGAGGACTACGATCTTGCCGTTTCTTACGGCCCCAGGATGTCCGGCAAGCCCCTTGGCGCGATCTATGTGATTGAGCTGACTCCGTCCAAATTCCTGCTTGTCGGTCTGAATTGCAGCATCAGCTTCCGCGTCAAGCCGGGAGTCAACCGTCAGGTCGATTTCCTTCGATTTGAAGAAGGCAGTGTCAAAAACGGCGCATGGATCCCCGGCAGGGTGATGAATGGCGATGAGAAGATGTCTCTGCGCTTCGGGGATATGCCTGCCACGATGATGGTTGAGCTTTACCAGTTCTAAAAACACCACTGGTTCATACCGGCGGGGAAACGCACTGAATTGTGTTTTCCCGCCTTTTTTCTATCGCTGGTGTGATATTTTCCAATTAGCCTGCCATTTTACTTGTCCGAAAAGCCGTATAACTGAACTCCCCTGAGTGACAGTCAAAAACGGTATCGGGTATTAGGAAGGAGAACAATATGAGCAATTACATTTTTCCATTTCTCTGGATGCGCGGCGAGGAGGAGGAGATCCTGCGCAGGGAGATCGGGAAGATCAACGAGTGCGGGATCCAGGCGGTCTGCGTGGAGGCACGCCCCCACGATGATTTCTGCGGGCCGGGCTGGTGGCATGACATGGATATCGTGTTGGATGAAGCGAAAAAGCGCGGTATGAAGGTATGGATCCTGGATGACAAGCATTTTCCCACAGGATACGCCGGCGGGCTGATCGAGAAGAAATATCCGGAACGGAAGAAGCGCTATCTTGCGTGTTCGGTTGCGGATGTCTTCGGGTCCCAGCGGCCCGTGACATTGAATGTACGAAGGATGCTGAAGCCGGCGATTGGCTTCTGGGAAATCGGGAATCCGGTGGATTATGCGGAGCGTGCCAATAACCGCCTTATGGCAGTGGTTGCGCTGCGTTTTGGCGAAGGAAATTGTTTTGCGGAGGATACCATTGACCTCACGGATTGCTGCAGGGAGGGAATGGCCTCCTTTACGCTTCCAGAAGGGCAGTGGCGGGTCCATGTGCTGTATTTTACCCGGACGGATGGGGGAAATGATACTTACATCAATATGATCGACGCGGTTTCTGCACACACCCAGATCGAGGGCGTGTATGAGGCGCATTATGAACATTATCCGGAGGAGTTCGGGAAGACCATCGCCGGGTTCTTCTCTGATGAGCCGCAGTTTGGAAATATCAGCGACCAGTGCTTCGATACGAAGCTTGGGAAGCCGAAGATGCCGCTCCCGTGGAGCGATGAGCTGGAGGCTATGCTTACGGACCGGTACGGCGAAGACCTGCGCCGGGTGCTTCCGTTCCTGTTTGCGCAAAGTGTGGAGAAGGCGAAGGAACCGCAGATCCGTTATGATTATATGGACGGAATCTCCAGACTCTATGCGAAGAATTTCTCCCGCCCTGTGGGGGCGTGGTGCCGTGCGCACGGGGTGGAGTACATCGGCCATGTCGTGGAGGACAATGGTGTCCACAGCCGCCTGGGTCTTGGCGCGGCCCACTGGTTCCGGGCGATGGAGGGACAGGATATGGCCGGCATCGATGTCATCGGCGGCCAGTATCTCTTCGGGGCGCCGGCGCAGGAGCATATGGCCATGACGCCGTGCGACGGAGAATTCTTCCATTATACCCTGGGAAAGCTGGGCGCATCGGGCGGGCACCTGGATCCGAAGAAGAAGGGACGGACCATGTGCGAGTTGTTCGGGGCATATGGATGGAGCTTTGGGGTGCGGGACATGAAGCGGCTGCTGGATCACCTGCTCTCCCAGGGAATCAATCACCTGGTGCCCCATGCATTTTCCATGGCTGAGTATCCGGACCATGACTGCCCTCCGCATTTTTACGCGGGGGGGCATAACCCGGAATTTCCGTACTTTGCGCATCTGATGCGATACGCAAACCGCATGTGCGATCAGCTCAACGGCGGAACCCATGTTTCTTCCGTCGCGGTCCTGTATGATGGGGAACTGGACTGGACCTGCAGCGCCATGCCGATGCAGAAGGTCTGCCGCGTGCTCTCCGAGCATCAGATTGAATATGATATTGTCTGCCTGGACATGCTCCGGAACCTGCCCGGCTATGAAGGCTTCGTGGACGGCGGGAAGCTTACGATCAACGGCGTGACGTTTGGGGCGCTTCTGGTTCCGGGAGCGGAATACGTCCCCGGCAGCCTGATCGCATTTGCCAGGGAACATCCGGAATTTCCTGTCTGGTTTGTGGGAAATGCACCTGCGGCTGTCCTGCAGGATGGGGATTGCCAGGGAGCGAATCGCCGGGAAACGGATCCTGCCTTTGCAGCATCCTTACCGGTGGTTTCGCTGGAGGAACTGGCGTTGAAGATCGAAGAAGAAGGGATGAAAAAGATCTTCCTCTCAGAGCCGTTCCCGCTGCTGAACGTCTATCATTACCGCAAAGAAGGAGAAGTATTTTTCTTCATGAATGAATCCCCGGATCTCACCTTTGATGGCCGGGTCAGCCTTCCGGCCGGGAAGGAACTGGTGATCTATGATGGCTTCCGCGATTGCTGTGAAAGGCTGGAAACGGGCAGCGGCTTAGTGCATCTTATCCTGGAACCGGGAGAGAGCTGTCTGATCCGCGAATGCAGCACGGTTTCCGGGCTGCCGAAGCACATTTTCCCAAGACAGAAGCTGGAGGCATGCACCGGGCAGATCGATCTATCCGAGGGCTGGGAGGTCACCTGCATGAAGGCGGATGGAGAGGAAGTCCTGCGGTATCATGAAGACGGGAAGCTCCGGCCTGTCAGCGAACGGCTCCCGGCATTTTCCGGGGTCATCCGGTATGAAAAAACATTCCTGCTGGAGGAAGAGATGCCGCATGCCTGCTTTACCGCGCAGGAAGTATATGAAGTACTCCACGTCCGCGTCAATGATACCTGCGCCGGCAGGAAGCTGACGCCGCCTTATCAGATCGACATCAGCGGCCTGCTGAGGGAGGGAAAGAACACCATCACGGCAGAAGTGGCCACTACGCCGGCCCGGGATCAGATGAACTACCCGGCAGCGCCCTTTGACTTCACCTATGAAGCGCTGGAGCCCACAGGCATGTGCGGGAAAATCGGGATCTTTTCTTACGATGTAAACTGAGTGTGCCGGCAGGGGTGTGACATGAAAACGCTGATGCAGGAATGCCGGTAATGATTCAGCTTCCCATTGCGCAGAACGCAAAGCGTTCTGCGCCGGTGGGCTGGATCGTTACATATGCAGAGCAAAACATCTGCCGGATGAAATAGATGCAGAGCGAAACATCTGCCAGGCGAAATAGATGCAGAGCAAAATAGCTGCCTTGTGAAACGTTGCATATTCGTTGACGGTTGACAGTGGCTTATAGTAAAATATTGAGGTAAAGTAACTGTTCACTGTTATTTTTTAAGGAGGAGAAGGTAGAGTATGAAAAAGATTGTCGCTATGTTCATGGCACTGACAATGACTGCTTCCATGGCAGTGACTTCCTTCGGGGCGAGCATTGATATCGGCGATATCGATGACGAGGCCACCACGGAAGCCGCGGCCGATGAGAAGGAGGACACCGATGCCGGGGATGATTACCATATCGGCATTGTGACAGGCTCCGTTTCCCAGTCGGAGGATGACCGGAGAGGAGCCGAAGCCTTCCAGGAGATGTATGGTGAGGATCGTGTCACGCTTGCGATCTACCCGGACAACTTTACGGAAGAGCTTGAGACCACGATTCAGACGATCGTCAACCTCTCCGATGACCCGGAGATGAAAGCAATCGTCGTAAACCAGGCGATCCCCGGCACGACCGAGGCGTTCCGCCAGATCAAGGAAAGACGCCCTGACATCCTGTGCATCGCCGGTGAATCCCATGAGGACCTTCCGGAGATCGGAAGCGCTGCTGACCTGGTCTGCAACAACGACTTTGTCGCGCGTGGATACCTGATCATCCGTACCGCCCACGAGCTCGGATGCGACACCTTCGTACACATTTCCTTCCCGCGCCATCTGTCCTATGAGACGATGAGCCGCCGTGTTGCCATCATGAAGGCAGCCTGCGAAGAGTTTGGAATGAAATTCGTCATGGAGTCCGCTCCGGACCCGACCACGGACGTTGGCGTACCCGGTGCGCAGGCGTACATCCTGGAGCATGTGCCGGAATGGGTTGAGAAGTATGGCAAGAACAGCGCTTACTTCTGCACAAACGACGCCCATACCGAGCCGCTGCTGAAGCAGCTTCTGGAATATGGCGGGTACTTCATCGAGGCTGACCTTCCGTCCCCGCTGATGGGATATCCGGGCGCACTTGGCCTTG
>CAMORF010000165.1 GCA_946623485.1 uncultured Clostridia bacterium | reverse complement strand
CTGATCTTCTGTTTTGATTGCTGGTCTCTCCAAAGCTGCCTGATCTGCAGGTGATGTCTCACCTGTCATATTTTTCTCAGATTCCTTCGGCGTTGCTTCACTGTTTATGAAGTTGGTAAACATATGAAGCAGTTCCCTCACTTTGTCTTCCAGAGCTGTCGCCATGGTCTCTTCTGATGTATCTGCTTTTGTATCTGCTTTTGTATCTTCTTTTGCATCAACTTGTTTTTCTGTTTGTGTTTCTGCTTGCGCTTCTGTTTGTGCTTCTGCTCCTGTTTGTGCTTCTGCTCCTGCTTGTGCTTGTGTTTCTGCTTCTGCTTGCGCTTCTGATTGTGTATCCTCCTGACCGGCATCGGTCTGTGCGGGCTCTGTTTGCAGTTCCTCAGCGGGCACGCCGAGATCGAGCGCATTTCCTCCTGCTGCCCCGTATGAGTAAGGGACGGCTCCCGGCCACTTGATATACTTGATGTAATGATATTTGCCGGGCCATCCGGAATAGCAGTATCCATCCCAGGTATAGTAAGCTTCCCTGCGGTGCGGCCAGGCGGCCAGGCCTCCTTCAAAGACTGTGAACCCATTGTCATCGTGGGAAATGATAATCTGGCTGTGGCCCCATCCGTCGTCTGCGTGGAGGTACTGCGCGTCGCAGACGCGGAGGGCAGCACCGGCCGGGGCAGCGCTCACATAGGCCTTCAGGTGTTCCGGTGTCAGCGTCAGCGCTTCATCCGGAAGGTTGCGGAGCATGTTTTCGGTATCATTGAACAGGTTCCAGAAATTATGACCCCAGATCTTCGCGTATACGTTGTTGGCATAGGTCCAACACTCATAATGTTCGGATGGAAAGTCCGAGTTCCGGACCAGCACACCGTTGATCTCGTACAGGTGGCCGGCCGCTACCGTACTCCCGCCGTCCCGCAGGCCATCAATGGTCAGCGCGTCGTCCAGGAGTTCTCCCTGCGCGGAGAATACATCGTTTCCTGTTTCTTCAAACAGCCCTGAGACATCTGCAGGATCTGCAGAATCTACATGATCTGCAGGAGCTACAGATTCGGGGGCTTCTGCTTCCACGGGAGCGTCCACTTCTGATTCTTCTGCGTTAAACACAATCACCTCATCTGCCGATACGTTCTGCAGAGCTGGCGTAGTTCCATGTAGTAGCACCAGTCCAAACAGCAATGCAGCCGTGCCGGCTTTCTTTCTTTTTCTGTTTCTCATTTTATCGTTTGATTCCTTTTGGGATACGTTGATAATCTGTATCTTTCTTCTCCGGATGTTTCTTTCTGCGGGTTTTTCTTCGCCGAATGCTTCTTCTGCAGGTTTTTCTTCTCCGCTTTTTTCTTCGCCGAATGTTTCTTCTCCGGATTTTTCATCTCCGGGGGGTTCTCCTCCGGGCGGGCTTTATTGCCTGGATTCCCTTTTTTCTGCTTCTGTACGCTGTATCCAAAGGTTCCAAGCTTTTTTCCAAGCGCGTAGTATTCTCCATGGGAGTATGTGATCAGGCCTGCGCTTCCAAGGTCGTAGGCTCCCTTTTCGTGCATCCCTGCGCGGTCCACGTGCACGCATACGACCCGCGCGAGGAACAGGTCATGGGATCCCAGCGGAATGATCTGTTCCACCTTGCATTCAAGATTAACCGGGCTTTGCCGAATCAGGGGGGCAAATGACAGTTCCTGTGCTTTTTCCGGGGTCAGGCCACACTCCGCGAACTTATCGTAGTCCCTCCCGGAACGAACGCCGCACCAGTCGCAGGAGCGGGTGAGCTTCTCTGTTACCAGATTGATCACGAATTCCCCGGTTTCTTCTATGATGCGGTAGGAATGACGACCGGGGCGCACGGAAATGGAAACCATGGGCGGATTCGTACAGACCGTCCCTGCCCATGCAACCGTAATGATGTTTGGTTTTTCTCCCTGGCGGGCACAGCTTACCATGACCGCCGGCAGCGGATACAGCATATTGCCCGCGCGCCAGGTTTCTTTTCCGTTTTCCTTTGTCTGTACCTGAGTCTTATCTGCTGGATGTGTCTGGTTTTCAGATGCCGTTTGTGCCTGTTTTTTATCGTTCTTCTGTGCCTGTTTTTTCTGTGCTTTTTGTGTCTGATTTTTATCGGTCGTCTGTGCCTGTTTTTTCTGTGCTTTTTGTGCCTGATTTTTATCGGTTGTCTGTGTCCGTTTTTTATGTGTCTGGATCTGATTTTTTTGCATACTTCTTGTGCCGGAGTTATACATCCTGGTCTCTGTTCAGTACGTCCATGATCAGGGGGACGACCTGCTTCTTTCTTGAGACAACCTTCTTCATCTTTGCCTCATTATCCTTCACTTCCACGCCAAATGCATTTAACACCAGTTCCCCTGCAGATTTGCCGTAGCAGAGCATGATCGTGTCCTCGTCAATGATATTTGTAAGCATGAAGAAGGCAAGGTCAAGCCCTTTTTCTGTGTACTGCTTCTCGAGGAAGGGTTTCATGCGCACCGCGATCTCGTCCAGCTCTGGCTGGCTCATGGACGTCACCTGCCCGATTCCGATGATCAATCCATTGTTGTCGAAGGTCTTGAAATCATTATAGAAGATTTCTTCCGGCGTCTTGTCCCGGAGCGTGGAGCCGGCTGTAAACATGGCTTTCGCATGCTCTTCCGGATCTACCTTCGCGATCTGCGCCAGCTCCTTCGCTGCCTGCTGGTCCAGGATGGTGCAGGTCGGCGAACGGAAAACAAGGGTATCGGATAAGATCGCGCTGAGCAGCAGGCCTGCGATATTTTTCGGAATCTCGATGCTGCGCTCATGGAACATCTGCCAGATAATCGTCGCAGTACAGCCCACAGGTTCATTTCTGAAAAAAACAGGATTGACTGTCTCCAGAGAGCCGAGCCGGTGATGGTCAATCACCTCAAGGATCTCTGCATTTTCCACATTATCGACCGCCTGGGAGACCTCATTGTGATCCACCAGAATCAGCGCACGTTTATGCACACCCATCAGGTTCCGGCGGGAAATGGTTCCGATGTAGCATCCTTGCTTGTCGAGGATTGGGAAGTCGCGGTAACGTTTTTTCAGCATCGTGTCCTGAATCACATCCGTGAAATCGTTCATGCGGAAGGTCAGCAGGTCTTTTGACTTCATGAAGAAATCAATCGGCATGCACTGGTTGATCAGGCGGGCGACCGTGTAGGTATCCATTTTTGTTACAAGGATGGTTGTACCGTGTTCTCTGGCCATATGCTGGATGGTTTTGGAGACAGGCGCTCCGAGGCATACGATGATGCAGCCTGCGCCGGCCAGGATAGCCATGAGCTGGGATTCGTACCGGTTTCCCAATATGACGCAGTCATGTTCCTGGATATACTGTTCCATAACATCCGGGTTTGCTGCCGCGATGATCACCTTGCCTTTATCAAGCGCTGCGTTCTCGTCTCCGACTACCATCTCCGCGTCGAGCGTCTTCAGGATGTTGCGGTAAGGCGTCTTCGCCACGGAAACAATCGCAGAGTCATTTTCATCCATATAGGACTTCGCGATATCATTGGTTGTGACAAGGCCTTGCAGGCGGTTGTTCTCGTCTGTGATCGCGAGGGTGAAAACGTTTTCTGTTTTCATGTATTCCCATGCGTCCTTTACGGAGATCTTCCCATGTACGCCCGGTGTCATGCGGATCTCCATATCCTTCACCCGGGTTCCGATGTTCTCCAGATACCGTGGCTGGCGGAAATGAAAGCGGTCCAGCACGTATTGTGTTTCTGCTGACACGGCTCCTGCCCTGCAGGGCACATAATTATATTCTTCACTCTCTCCCTGGGTATGGTTTTTCAGGTATGCGTATGAGATTGCTGAGCAGATGGAATCTGTATCGGGATTCTTGTGTCCGACAACACACACGGTTCTTTTGTCTGCCATGATGAATTCCTCCCTGGGTTCGGCACTGTTATCGTTTCGGCACGATCGATCGTTCCTACGCTTTTTTGTTCCTGCGCTGTTTTGTTCCTATGCTATGTTTTTTCCTGCGCTGTTATTGTTTCTGTACTGTTATCGTACAGGTAACTCCTACAGTATAACAGAATTCTTTGTTATATGCGGTAATTGGTTACAAATCTTTCTATTCGTGCTGCGGCTGGTTACAAATCTCTCTATTCGTGCTATGATAGTTGCCATGAAGAAATATATGAATTATTGCATTACTACGTTGTTGAGCCTGTCGCTGATTCCTGCACAGGCTTTTTGTGCTGATTTGGATACTGAGGGGGACCATGGGAATCCGGATTCCACGATTCCCGTTATGGCTTCGCCCCTGGATACTGCTCATGCTATCCTGGCGCAGATTCAGGATGCCGTACAGACGGCGGAGAATGCCCAGTGGCAGCAGGAAACACAGTTCGCGGAGGAGACGGAGATGGAACAGGATCCGCGGATTGCGGAGGAGACGCAGAAGCGGCAGGAAGCTCAGATGGCGCAGCTGTGGGCGCTGATGGAGGCACAGCAAAATGCCCTGGGGCGGATCCACCTGAATTCTCCCATGTCATTGATTCCATCCGCTCAGGAAGGGAACGGAAACGGGCTAAGTCCATTTTTCCAGGATTCCCTTATGGTGGTGTCAGAAACCGAGGCTGAAACGGAGGCGGAAACAGAATTCCCTTCTGCGCCTGAAACCGAGTCTGAACTGCCGCAGGAGACGGAAACAGAATTCCAGCCTGAGCCTGCCGGTGCTGCCATTCCTGATACCGGGGACCCGGTTGCTGCCGATCGCTGGCTGAATGAAGCAAGAATCAGTATCTATGATTATCGTATGCTTCGGGAATATCCTCTTTCCCGCCTGCCAAAGGATATGCATACCCTCAGCCGGCTGCTCACGGAACAGGTTGCCGCGTATGACGGCACATGGTCTGTCTATGTGCAGAACCTGAATACAGGCCAGGAGCTGGTGGTCAACGACCAGCCTATGCGTTCTGCGAGTGTCATGAAGCTTTTTATCATGGAAACGGTTTATGAAGCCTTCAAACACGGCGATCTTCCGCGCAATGAGGATACCGTGTACCTGCTGCGGAGCATGATCATCAATTCCAGCAATGAATCCTCCAACCGGCTGCTTACGCTGCTGGGGGATGGTGATATCGCAGCCGGGATCGCCCGGGTCAATGAGCTGATCCGCCTGAGGGGTTTTTCGGAAGGCACTCATGAATATAACGGTTTTGAGGATCCCAACGCTTCCCTTGACCCAAGCCATCCGAATCAGGTCGTGGCAAAGGACGTCGGGCTGTTGCTTAGCAGAATCTACCACCGGACATTTCTCTCCCGAAGGGTGTGCAATGAGATTGAGCAGATGATGCTGGATCAGGGAACACGCTATAAGATTCCCCGCGGGCTGCCTGAGGGAGAGGGGGCGCAGTGCGGCAATAAATCCGGAGAGACTGATACCATTGCAAATGACGCTGCCGTGGTTTATGGTCCTACCACAGATTATATCCTTGTCGTCCTTTCCAACGACTGGAGCAGCGAGGATACCGCCAATGCACAGATCGCTGAGGTTTCCAGGACGGTTTATAATTTCTTTGAGCATTGAGGAGCAACCGGGGGGTTGGAACCCGGGTTGACTGTCATGTTCCCCTTGAAGAAAATCGCTGGGACGTAAACGTTGGAAGGAAAGCGCTGGAAGGCAAGCGCTGGAAGGCTTTCGCCGGGAGGCAAGTGCTGGA
>CAMORF010000164.1 GCA_946623485.1 uncultured Clostridia bacterium | reverse complement strand
GCTTGTTTACATCACAGAACTTGTTTACTTCACAGAAGAAAAAGTGCGTGATATAATCGTGATAGTATTTCTGGATCATGATTCATTACGAAGGGGCATCTATGGACACAATCTGGGCTGACATGAGGACAGGCATCGATACAAGCCTGATGGAGAAAGCAGGCAGCATCCTGCGCAGCGGCGGACTGGTCGCATTTCCGACAGAAACCGTATATGGTCTCGGCGCAGACGCGCTGGACCCGGAAGCTTCCGGAAAGATATACAGCGCCAAGGGCAGGCCGTCCGATAATCCCCTGATCGTCCATATTCACCGTCTGGACAGCCTTGGGAAAATCGCCCGCCATGTGCCGGAGCAGGCATCTGTGCTGGCGGAAGCCTTCTGGCCCGGCCCCCTGACGATGATCCTGGACAAAAGCGATCAGGTTCCTCACTCTGTGACAGGCGGCCTGGACACGGTCGCCATCCGGATGCCGGATCATCCCGTTGCCCTTGCGCTGATTGAGGCCGGCGGTGGTTTTATCGCTGCGCCAAGCGCCAATACCTCCGGAAGGCCAAGTCCTACGACCGCGCAGCACGTCCGGGACGACCTGAACGGAAAGATCGATATGATCATCGATGGCGGGAGCGTCGGGATCGGCGTTGAATCCACCATTATCGATCTCACAGAAGAGCCCCCGATGGTTCTCCGGCCGGGATTTATCAGTATCGATATGCTGCGCAATGTCCTCGGGGATGTCCGCATGGATCCCGGGCTTCACGGAGAGGATCCCTCTTTCCGCCCGAAAGCGCCGGGGATGAAATACCGGCATTATGCCCCGAAAGCAGAGCTTACCATTGTCGAAGGCAGCGAGAGCAACGTCCGTGCCGCAATTGACCGTCTTGCCCGCGAGGCAATCTCCCGCGGACAGACCTGCGGCATCATTGCCGCAGATGAGGATGCATCCTCTTACCAGGCGGGAATCGTCCGGTCCGCAGGCAGCAGGGCGAAGGAAATCACCATTTCGCAGCACCTTTTCGGCATCCTGCGCGAATTTGATGACCTCGGCGTCGATGTCATTTATTCCGAATCCTTTGACACGCCCCAGATCGGAGCAGCGATCATGAACCGGCTGATCAAAGCCGCTGGGCACCACATTCTTTCTGTATAGGAAATCCTGCCATGAAGCATTATGATAAACTGATTTTTGTCAGCGAAAGCGATACGTCAACCAGCCCGATGGCGGAAGCGATCCTGCAGCGTGAA
The DNA here is from genome assembly GCA_946623485.1 of uncultured Clostridia bacterium. Lineage (GTDB taxonomy): Bacteria > Bacillota > Clostridia > Lachnospirales > Lachnospiraceae > Porcincola. The sequence goes on along the minus strand of CAMORF010000164.1, from coordinate 4,454 downwards.
TTCTATCTGGAAGATATCCTGATTTCCTCGAAGGGCCTTGTCGTCCTGTTCCCGGAGCCGATCAACCCAAAGGCAGAAGCCGTCCTTGTCAGCCACTCCCTGAGCATGAAGCACCACGTAAGCGAGCAGCTGACGGCGGATGATTTCGACGACCGGACCCTTGTCCTGACGATGGACCAGGCGCAGATGGCGCAGCTTTTGAAAGACCATGAGAACGCCAGAAATGTGTTTACGCTTGCCTCCTATATCCGGGCGGACAAGGACATTCAGGATCCCTACGGCGGTACGCTTGCGGACTATAACCGCATGTATGAGGAGCTTGAGCAGTATGTCCTCCGTCTGTCAAAAATCCTGAACCTGGAGGAAAACAGACTTGGGCAGGAGCCGGCGCAGGAGATACTGCCGGTGCAGGAAGGCGTCGGCTGACTGTTTTTCTCCAGGATCGGCCGGCACCCGGGCAGTTTCATGCAGGATCGGCTGGCACCCGGCAGTTTCAGCAGGATCGGCTGGCACCCGGCAGTTTCAGCAGGCGTTTCTGCCGCATCGTCTGATATTCATACAACATTGACCAAGTATTCATTGCAAGGAGGCCTGACATGTCAAAAGTTATGATTCTTGATCACCCGCTGATCCAGCATAAGGTCGGCGTCATCCGCCGGAAGGAGGTCGGGACAAAGGATTTCCGCACAATTATCTCAGAAATCGCCGGCCTGATGTGCTATGAAGCGACGCGCGACCTGAAGCTTCGCGAGGTTGAGATCGAGACCCCGATCACAAAAACCGTAGTAAAGGAACTGTCCGGACGCAAGCTCGCTGTCATCCCGATTCTGCGCGCAGGCCTTGGGATGGTAGACGGTGTCCTTACCATGATTCCTGCGGCAAAGGTGGGCCATATCGGACTGTACCGTGATCCTGAGACGCTCAAGCCGGTGGAGTATTACTGCAAGCTACCGGAGGATTGCGACCAAAGAGAGGTTTTTGTGGTTGATCCCATGCTCGCTACAGGCGGCAGCGCTTCCGCTGCCATCACGATGCTCAAGGAACATGGCTGCAGGCACATCCGGCTCATGAATATCATTGCATCGCCGGAGGGAATCGCATGCATGCAGAAAGATCACCCGGACGTAGATATCTATGTCGCAGCCCTCGATGACCATCTCAATGAACATGGTTACATCGTGCCGGGGCTCGGAGACGCAGGCGACCGTATCTTCGGTACAAAATAAGGATCTGGATACAGAGGAACCGAACAGATCCTGACACAATCCACTGAACTGCAAGAACAGATTCAGTCTATCAGGGTACAGCTATGAGCGATAAAAGAACAGATTACATTTCCTGGGATGAATATTTTATGGGCGTATCGTATCTCGCAGCCATGCGGTCAAAGGATCCGAATACCCAGGTTGGAGCCTGCATTGTAAGCACAGATAATAAGATCCTGTCCATCGGATACAATGGTTTTCCGGCCGGCTGCTCTGACGATGTCTTTCCCTGGAGCCGCGACAATCAAGACGGCGATAACCTGAATACAAAGTATTATTATATTGTTCACAGTGAACTGAACGCGATCCTGAACTACCGCGGCCCCGGGCTTGAGGGAGCCAGATTGTATGTGACACTTTTCCCTTGCAACGAATGCGCGAAGGCAGTGATCCAGGCGGGGATCCGCACTGTCATCTATGCGGATGACAAATACAAATACGCGCCGAATAACATTGCCTCCCTCCGGATGCTGAACGCGGCAGGAGTCAAATGCATCCGATATCAGCCTACCGGGCGGAAGATTCAGATTGAATTATAAAAAAATGCTCCGAACCTATCCGGTTCCGGAGCATTTTTTACTGTAGCATTTTTAACTGTCTGTTCAGGATCTGTTTACAGATGCCGAACCCCTGGCAACACTCACCTGAACATTTTCAATGTCCAGAGGTTCCGGCATCATACGCCTGGACTTTTTTACAGCGGCCAGAGGCCTGACCACCAGTCTTTTACCTTATCCCACATGGTTGGTTTCTTCAGCTCTTCCCCATACCGGTCGCACTGGTAAGCCTCCGCGTTCGCACCGCCTTCGTCATACTCCAGATGGTAATAATGCGTATCCAGATGGATGCCGCGGACGCCGTCAATCATGCAGTGAGGCTGGATCTTGATCCGCCCGTTAAATGCCTTATCCGTCGGGATCTTGATGGTAACGACATGCACGCCGGGCTTCTCTTCCACGGAGTCTGACCAGGACACATAGTCCTTTCCGTTGACAAGGTACCCATACATATGCATCGATACGTGGAAGCTGTCAACCTCATCGCTGGTCACGTTCGTAAGAACCATGGTAATGGTCTTCGCCTCAGGATCGTAATCTCTGTACTCAATGTCCGCAGAGACCTCCTGCAGGTCCGACTGCTCATCCATCCACTTGGAAGCTTTCTGCAGCTCGGTATTGACAAACTCCAGGCCGTCCCGCTCTACAAGCGTATCCTCGGAAGAGAACAGGTTCGTGCCAAGGCCAAGACGGTTCCCCTCAATCTCAACGCCAAGCGCCGCCAGGGTTGTCGGGAAGTTATCGATCGTGGCAAATTCTCTGTAGTCATTGCGCACCGGCTCAGCTGCCGCATTAATATATGCGGTATAAACCTTCCTCTTATAGTCGTAAGACGCCGAAGAACAGAATTCCTTGTTCATAGTCGGATGGTCGCCGGACAGTATGATCGTCGTATTCTCATACCACGGCTGCTCCTGGCACCACGCGACAAAATCCGCCACCTGGTTATCAGAGCATTTGATGACATTCGCATACTGCTCGTCATACTCATCCCCGCACAGCTCACAGACATATCCCTCCGGATAATGCGTGTCAACCGTCAGCATGGTGAAGTCAAACGGCTTATCTTCGCTTCCGAGGGCAGTCAGGCGGTCCTTGGCGAATTTGAACAGCTTTTCATCCTCGAATCCCCACCAGACCTTATAGTCCTTGGGCAGCTCGCCATTCGTGGTGTAATGCTTCCAGTCATAGAAATCAAAGCCGCCGTGTTCGGTGAAGCACAGACGCCTTCCGCCAAAGGTTGCGTCCGACCCGAAGCACATGTTCATGTTGTAGCCTTCCGCCGACAGGATATCACCAATGCAGGTAAGATCCGAGAAGAAGGAGGTCTGCGTATTCATGAAATTCGTTCCGACACCCTTCAGCTCAAGCGGAATCTTCAGCGGGAGCCCGGAGGTTGCGGCAAACATCCCTCCCATGGTCCAGGTTGTGTACTTCAGGGAGTTTCCTCCATTGAGGACAGACTTGTCAGAACCGGAGAAATTCTCATTTTCCTGGGACAGCTTCGTCAGCCGGGGAATATAGTTCGTATCGAACAGGCCGCCGCTCTTCTTATCGGAATAGGAAACCTCCATGGATTCGAGGAAAATGTATATGAGGTTGCGCTTTTTCTCCGGGAATGTCAGCTTCACGGAGGACGGAGCCACATAATTGTCCTCAATCCACGTTGACTCCTCGCCCAGTGAGCTCAGGTGCTCGGAAACGCCAAGCTTATTCCACAGACCCGCAATCTGGATCACCCCAAAGATGGTCGCGGCAATCGCGCAAATGGGAAGCAGCCACACACGGAACAGCTTCCTGACCTTCACGTCCTTCTTCTCATGGTCCGCGCGAAGCTTCTGCTCCATCTCGGGCGTCAATTCTGCCGGAACGCGCGTCTTTTTTCCGTCGTCTCCCTTGACCTTCTTTCCCTTCGGCGGCTGTTTTTTCAGCAGCAGCAGGTTCTCGATGAGAATCAGCGCCGCAAGGATGATCACACCCGGAACCACGGCATACACGATATAGCTCATGATGATGCCCGAGTCAGTCCCGTTCAAAGGCTGCGTCATGGTGAACATGACCTCATCCAGGGTCAGGTCTCCCCACTCATTTAAGACCCACTGAGCACTCCGTCCCGCGATCACGAAAAACGTGATCACAAAGTAAAGGAGGAACCGAATCACTCTATACCGGGCCTTTTCCCTTGTAAATACTGTTTGATCGCTCATGATTTACCTCTCTCCAAATGAAAAACCGAAAGGCATTATATCAGTTTCATTTCCCGTACTCAACCGCAAGCTTGCATTTTTCACAAAAAAACCAGATTCAACTCAGATTCAAAACCACTTTCCGGCAGCCTGATCGCAAAGATCTGTTTCAACAACCCGGAACAAACATGACTCAAACCTGAACCTGATTCAAACATGGCTCAAACCTGAACCTGATTCAAACATGATGCATAAGAAACAGCAGCCTGTATTCCGTGGCTGCTGTCAGAACTATTATATGTGCCGGCTCCTTCCGGGATGGATCATCCCTGATACATCGATCCGTTGTGATGGACCGGCTGTGATGAATCCCTGTTGGATCGATCCACTGTGATGAATCCGCTGTTGGATCGATCCGCTGTGATAGATCCGCTATGATGAATCCG
>CAMORF010000163.1 GCA_946623485.1 uncultured Clostridia bacterium | reverse complement strand
GATCCGCCGCGGGGAGCATTACTGCATCACCAAAAGCAGCCCCGGCGCCTACCAGCTCCTGACCTACTATTATGTACGTCCGGCAGATCTTCACAAGCTTCAGGGAAAAGAAAGGATCTCCATTGCGGACATGTATTCCTATTTTGAGGAAAGCCCGCCCATTGACTTTCATTTCACGCTGACAGACCTGAGCCCCGGCGTTTACAGGATCCACCGGTATCTGCTGGACCGCTCCCACGGCAGCCTGCATGATATATTTCTTGCCGGCCTTACATCGTCCAATCTGGAGGAGGAACGGTATCTCAGGAGGATCCATCTCCTCAAGCCTCAGATGCAGGAATACCTGTCCCAGACCTGCCGCCCCCTGGAGAGCACCACATATATCGAGACCGAGCACGACCTGGAACTGGAGGTCCATCTTTCGGTCCACAGCATCTGCCTTTGGGATATTACCATGGAAACATAAGCAGAAAAATCATTCTCACATCAGGCAGATATTGCGAGGAACAGCATACATTGGCAAAGGAGTCCATTATTCGTGAGAAACAGCATACGCTGACAAAGGAGTTTGTATGAATATTAAATCAGAAATATCAAAGGGATACCGGATCCTGCATCTTGCGGGCGCGGCGGCATGGCTGCTTTGTTCCCTGGTTTCGGCAGGCGTTGTTGTCATGATTGTCATTATGCCGGACAAAAATGCCTGGAATTACTTCCTGATTGCCGCGCTGAGCTGCGTTGCCGTCGTTCTGGCATTCAATGCCCTGAGCCTTGCAGCCCAGGTCTTCAAATCGCTGGAAGTGAAGGACAACGGACAGACCATTGTCCTGAAGCAGTTCGGAAAAACCATCACGCTGCGGCCGGAGGAGATCACCCAGGTAAAGCTGGCGGAGGAATATCTTCTATACAGCTTCAGCACAAAGCCGCGGAAGATGCTCGTCATCGAAGCTGCGAACGTAAAGTGGGAGATCCGCTCCGACATCATCACCTCCTATGACAAGGTCATCAATTTCTTCCTGGAATCTGATGAAAAATAACAGACTCGCCTCCGCATGATGCAGAGGCGAGTCTGTCTTTGATACTGGACTTATCTTTCGATATTGAATGAATCTTTTGATATTGAATCAATCTTTTGATATTGAACCTGTCTTTTATGTGATCTCTATATTATGATGTTATCTTAATGCCCTCTTCTTCCAGTTTCCTTTGAAGAAGAAAAAGCATGTCACGATCGTCCCGATCAGCCAGGCGCACATCAGGGATACATAGATCATATTCTGGTCACCCTTCGGCAAAGACGGGCTCTTTGTCATGTTTACAAACAGGTACGCCAGGACCACGCGGACCCCCAGGGTCTGGAAGATGGAGATCCACATGGGCGTCATCGTATCCCCTGCCCCGCGCATCACGCCCGACAGGCACTGCAGCACGGCCATCGCGATATAGCCGACGGCAAGGATCCGGATCAGGTGCACTGCGATATCAATCAGCTCCTGGGTATTGGTAAACAGTCCCATCAGCGCATGTCCGAACAGAAGAATCAGCCCGGTGATCAGGGTCGTCACGCCCACCGCGAGAATCGTTCCCTGTTTTGTACCCTCTGTCACCCGGTCATATCTTCCCGCGCCAACGTTCTGGCCGGCATACGTCGTCATGGCGGTTCCGAAGGACATGTTCGGCAGCATCGCGAACCCATCCACGCGCATGACGATGACGTTGGCAGCGATAAACTGCTCTCCAAACGTATTCGTCAGGGACTGTACTAAAATCATGGCCATCGACAGGATTGCCTGCGTGATTCCGGAGGGAACCCCCAGGCGGATGATATTCATGGCGTATTTTGTGTCCCACCTGATATAGCCCAGGTTCATGTCAAACAGGTCCCGCATCTGATATAGCCTGCGCAGGCAAAACAGGGCAGAGACCGCCTGGGCAATGACGGTAGCCAGGGCCACGCCCGCAACACCCATCCCCAGGGAACGGACAAAGAACAGATCCAGGAATATGTTCAGGACGCTGGCGATCACAAGGTACAGGAGCGCAGCCATCGAATCTCCCAGCCCCCGGAGTACGCCGCTGAGGATATTGTAAAATGCCAGGCCCGCGCCTCCCCAGAACATAATGTGAAGGTAATCCGTACACCAGTCGAGAATGCTCTCCGGTGTATTCAGCGCCACCAGAAGCGGCCTGGTCATCACGGTTCCCAGCACCATGATGACCACTGTCGCAATCACGATCAGGATCAGGCAGTTGCCGATGGTCTTTGAGAGTGCTTCCCTTCTCCTTGCGCCGAGGAACTGTGAAACCGTGATGCTCGCCCCCATGCTGATGCCCACAAACAGGCAGACCAGAAGATTCACGATGGGACCTGCGCTGCCGACCGCCGCAAGGGCATTGTCCCCGACATACTTTCCCACGACGATGCTGTCCACCGTGTTGTAAAGCTGCTGGGTAATATTGCCGATGAGCATCGGGATCGTAAACAGCAGGATCTTTTTCCATGGAGTGCCGGTTGTCATATCCACCGGCTCATATAGTTTTTTGAAAATGTTCATTCTATCCGCCTTCCTGTCGAAGACACATCATGATTGCAATGGACCGGGGCAAACTGTCATGGAAAGCAGTTTGCCCCGGTCACATTGACATTCCTCTCTTCTCCTGTCCCCATACCGGAGCAGGATTCCTTTTTCCGTTACAGGTTATCCTTCAATCGCCCTTCTCAGCGCCTCCTGGTGACGGCGGCACTGTTCGATGGAGTCAACCCCCACATCGCGCAGATGCTCTCCGCCCTCATACTCAGAGCTGAGGAATCCGTCATACCCGGCCTTCTTATAAGCCGCGACAACCTCCGGGATCGCCACAGCGGTTTCCTTGTAGTCCTCATGGACATTGTAGAACTTCGCGTGGGTATGGAAGATGTAGTCGATGTTGTCGATCAGATCCTGGGGCTCGGACCAGCTGTAGGTGAAAGAGGTTCCTGCATACCACAGGTCGCCTTCATTGCCGCCTGCTGCCTTGACCGCGTCCATCATCTCACCCATCCCGTTGGACATCCGGTATTCCATGTTCGCCTTGCCCAGGTCCAGGTCATACTTGATCTTCACGAACCCGTTGGACACACGCTTCGCGTAGGCATCATTCACGATCTTGATGCATTCTTCCGAAGCGCCCATGCGCCTTGCCTTATCCGCAACGACATCCGGGATGTTCCTGCAGAAGATTCCCATATCCGGAATGAAGCCGAAGAATTTGGTTCCGGTGCGGTTGATCATCTCCATGTAACCGTCCGCCCAGCCGGAGTTCAGCGAAAACGGAGCATGAACCTCAATCCCAATCTTCACGCCGACCTTCTCCGCATACTCCAGAGAACCCTCGATGACATCCATCGGCGTAGAAACCAACGTACGGATCACCGGGAAACCAAGGAGCTTCGCGCAATGAAGGTCACGCTTCATCATGTTGACCTGCTCCGTCAAACTCAGGGTACGGTTCGCGAACAGTTTATTTTCCAGAAATGCATCGTAGCACGAAGGAGTCAGGCCATACTTTTTCAGCATGGCGAACCAGTTCTCACGGAACGCCTCGTCCTCGATCGGGTTCGGGAAATTGCGGATCATCTGCTCTGCCAGCAGCTCCACGCCGGTGGCTCCGGTCTTCGCGGTTTCACGGAGGCATCCTTCCAGATCCAGAACTCCCGCGTAATATTCATCCTGATAGCTGTAAAGGGAGATACTTCTCTTAATATCGCTCATGTTCACTCCTCCTTAAATCTCGAAATCCGTACCGGTAACCGCGACGTTCGGGAACGGCATGTAAGACGGGCAGATCGTAATCTCAGTATCAATGTGATGCTTTCCTGCCGCAAGCCCGCCTTCCTTCAGAACTGTGAAGCAGGCATACTCGCCATATTCCCAGCGCATGTCGGCATCTACCACAGTCTTCAGCTCATCGAGGGTAAATGTCTCCCCTTTATTCGTAAACAGAATCGCGTCCTGCGGCGCTTCCTCACCATCCACGCAGATCTTGACGCCACGGACGATCGACGGTGAGAACCCACGGTAATACTGTGCCTTGTAACCGAAGCAGTACCCGATCACCTTCCCGTCCTTTTCCACGTTCCTGAAACCATTCGGATCATAGATCACTCTTTGTACCATAGCTACCCTCCGTGTAGTAAAATGACGCAGGACCTGGCGCTGCACAACGCCAAATCCCCGGGCACGCCTGCCCCCGGGATTTGCCGCATCCGCCTATGCCAGATCGCTGCAGATTGTTATGATTCCATCAGACATTCCACGGAATATCTGCTTCTTCATTGGTCAGTGCGCCGATGGCCTCGTCAAATTTCTTGACCCGGCTGTCCATCTTCTCATCCAGCATCTCTTTGTTTGCCATGATCTTCGGTCCGCAGATGGCGCCGAAGCCCTGGATCTCGGTGGTATGCTCACGCAGTCCCTTGAAGGTGCCCCGGGCACGCTCAAACTCGGATGCCGGCCAGTTGACCTTGATCTTCCCGTCTTCGATGGAAAGAGTTCCATGGGTGCCGCAGATCGGGCAGGTCACATTGGTTCCGGTGCGCTCGATGGTAAGCAATCTCTGATGGCAGACCGGGCAGATGCCGTCTCCATCCTTCGGGTTATAGTATTCGATCTCGGACTTATCCTTGCCGTAGGCCTGCGCGGTGCGCTTTCCGATCTCATGCATATGCTCGATCAGTTCGTCCTTCAGATACGGATTGCCGATGGTACCCATGCTGTTGGCATTGTAGTTGGACACCACATTCATCATGGTCGGGAATCCGAAGATGTGCAGTGTGCAGGTTCCCATGGAGGTCCAGTCCTCGGTGGTCGCGCCGCCGACGGAAACATAGGAAACCGACTTCACTCTCAGCCTCTGCAGCGGATAATCATCCGGATTGCCGGGCATCTCACCGGAGCGTCTCTTATCCAGCACCCAGTTAATGGCAGAGGTATCATGACGGCAGGAGTAACGGTCTACCATGTTCTTGAACTGCCCAACCGGCTGCAGCGCATAAACAGGAGCCACAAGAATAATGGAATCCGCCCAGCGGATCCAGTTCTCGACCATCTGGAAATCATCCTTTACGATGCACTTGTTGTCTTTCCCGTGCTCCAGCGCACCGGAACATGCGCCGCATCCGATGCAGCGGTCAATCTTCAGCCTCTGTGTATTGATAAACTTAATCTCAGCATCCGGAAATGCCTCTCTTGCGCCGAAGAGTGCTTCCTTACACAGAATATCACAGTTCGCGTTTTTCTTCCCAAATGAAAGCCCAAGAATATGCAGCATAGCTCAGTTCTCCTTTTTTCTCACGAGGTAATACGGAAACCCTCAGGAGCTGCAGCAAAATCAACGGTATCATCCGTCAATTCCTGTCAGGCCATTAAAGGCAGCTCCCCTGAAACATGCCTACATTATAAAATTGCGCCGGATGACGGACATCTTATTTTTTATCTTCTTGTGCCATGCATAATTGCCTGACCACCCATTTTCCGGAAGTCCCGCAGGCCATATGCTTTATTTTTTTTATATTTTTTTATTATGCCGGTATCCGGCATGCGCTGCAGCGCAATCACACGATGATTCCCGCAGCCACAATACATCAAAGCTTTGTATCGTAAACGCATTTTCCAACTATGTGATTGATTTTTGAGCTGTGCTATCGGATGAAAAGACAAGCAAGATGT
>CAMORF010000162.1 GCA_946623485.1 uncultured Clostridia bacterium | reverse complement strand
TATCACAGGAAAAACAATATCACAGGAAAATCATTATCACAGGGAAAACACTATCACAGGGAAAACATTATCAGAGGGAAAACACTATCACAGGAAGAAACGATTCAATGAGATTGAACAAATATCTGAGCTCTCATGGTGTGTGCTCCCGGCGGGAGGCGGACCGGATGATTGCACAGGGCAGGATTACAGTGAACGGGCATCATGCATCCCTCGGACAGGAGGTAACGGAACAAGACCTGGTGGAAGCGGACGGGAAACGGGTCGCAGGGAGAGCCAGGGAGATCTTCCTTGCGGTGAATAAGCCGCGGGGCGTGGTTGTCACGACAGACAGATCCAGGGGGGACAGGATTCTGGAGGATCTTGTGCCAAAGACAAACCGGGTATTTGCGGTCGGCCGGCTGGACAAGGAGTCCGAGGGCCTGATCCTGATGACAAACAATGGCGATGTGTCAAACCTGATTCAGAAAGCGCGCTCCTTCCATGAGAAAGAATATGAGGTGAGGGTGGATCTCCCGGTGACTGAGGAATTTCTCGCAAGGTTGCGGAAGGGCGTGTACCTGGATGAGCTTCAAAGGACGACGCGGCCCTGCAAGGTGCGCAGGATCGCAAAGGATTGCTTCCGGGTGATCCTGACAGAAGGGATGAACCGTCAGATCAGGCGGATGTGCGAAGCGCTGGGGTATCAGGTGACCGCATTGAAAAGAATCCGTGTGATGAACATCCTTCTGGGAGACCTTCCGGAAGGCGCGTACCGGCCTCTGACACAGGAAGAGATCCGGAGCCTGAAAGAGCAATTGTAAGGAACCGTGAAGCAACGGAGCGTTCCGTAGTGTGATCCTTCCATCATAATGAAACAAAAGGCACTTTTGATCCGATGATCATGAATGAGACGGTCTGCTTGCTCGATCGCATTTTAACTGCCTGTAAACTCAATTCTAACGCATAAACATGGAAGAGTAACGGCAATTAGAATCGTTCGTGAAGATGGTATCATCTATGGATGCAGGAGAAGGAGATATGGCACAGGATAACAGGATTGCGCGCATGAAGGAGCTCATCGGGATCCTGGATGAGGCAAGCCGGGCATACTACGTGGAAAATCGGGAGATCATGAGCAATCTCGAATTTGACGCGCTGTATGATGAGCTGGAACAGCTGGAACAGGAGACCGGGATCATACTCTCCGCAAGCCCGACGCAGAAGGTGGGATATGAGGCAGTGGATGAACTGCCGAAGGAGACGCACGACAGGCCGATGCTGTCACTGGCCAAAACGAAGGACAGGGAGCAGCTGCGTGCATTTATCGGCAGCCATAAAACATTGGTCTCCTGGAAACTCGACGGGCTGACGGTTGTATTAACCTACCGCCAGGGCACCCTGGAGAAGGCAGTGACCAGGGGCAATGGAGTGACGGGGGATGTGATCACCGCGAATGCAAGGACCTTCAGGAATATTCCCCTCAGGATTTCCTGGAAAGGGGAACTGATCCTGCGCGGGGAGGCGGTGATTACTTATCCTGACTTTGCGAAGATCAATGACTCCCTTGGAGAGAACGCGGCGCAGTATAAGAATCCCCGGAACCTTTGCAGCGGGTCGGTGCGACAGCTCAACAGTGAGATTACGGCTGCCAGGAATGTCAGGTTTTACGCATTTTCCCTGGTCAAGGCAGATGGCGTGGAGTTCGGGAATTCGCGGCTGAATCAGTTCTCCTTTTTACAGGAGCAGGGATTTGAGGTGGTGGAGCACCGGATTGCGGATTCCGGGAACCTGGACGAGGTTTTCTCTTATTTTGAAGAAAAGGTCAAAACCTTTGAGATTCCGTCAGACGGCCTGGTGGCGTTGTATGACGATATCTCCTACGGGGAGTCCCTTGGCAATACGGCAAAGTCTCCAAGAAATGCAATGGCTTTCAAGTGGGAGGATGAGCAGGCTGCTACTCATCTGCTGGAGATTGAGTGGAGTCCGTCCAGGACAGGGCTGATTAATCCGGTTGCCGTTTTTGAGCCGGTGGAGCTGGAGGGTACGACTGTAAGCAGGGCAAGCGTGCACAATGTCAGCATTGTGCGTGCGCTAAAGCTTGGGATCGGAGATGAGATCAGCGTCTATAAAGCGAACATGATCATTCCGCAGATCGCGAAAAACCTGACACAGTCCGGCACGGCGCGGATTCCCGACCGATGCCCTGCCTGTGGAGGCGTTGCAGTCATTCATCAGGCCCAGGATGCGGAGACACTTGTTTGTGAGAATCCGGACTGCCCTGCAAAACAGATCCACTCCTTTGCACAGTTTGTTTCCCGGGATGCCATGAACATTGAGGGGTTGTCAGAGATGACCCTTGAGAAATTCATCGGAAGGGGGCTGATCCATTCTTTCGCGGACCTATTCCGTCTGGAAAGGCGGCAGGAGGAGATCATCTCCATGGAAGGGTTCGGCAAAAAGAGCATGGAAAACCTTTCGGAAAGCATCGAACGGGCAAGGGACACGACGCTCCCCAGGGTATTGTTTGCCCTGGGAATTCCGAACATCGGCGTGGCAAACGCAAAGGTGATCAGCCGGTTTTTCGGTGGTGAGATGGAGCGCGTGCGCCATGCGGGGGAAGCAGAATTTGGCAGGATAGACGGCGTCGGGCCGGTTATGGCGAAAGCGCTTGCTCTTTGGTTTTCCGAAGACAAAAACAATGCTATGCTCGATGACCTGCTGCGGGAAATCCGGATCGCCCCGGATCCCGGGACCGGGCAGATCGGGGAAGAAGGGGAATCGGGAGAGAATCCGGTATCAGGGAAGACATTTGTCATTACGGGTGCCGTCCATCATTTCCAGAACCGGCGCCAGGCTCAGGAAGCGATCGAGCAGGCAGGCGGAAAGGTGACAGGCTCTGTTTCCCGGAAAACGGACTACCTGGTGAACAACGACATCACCTCCGGGTCCGGGAAGAACCAGACGGCGAAGAAGCTTGGAATCCCCATCATAACAGAAGAACAGCTGCTCGCGATGCTGGAGGACGCGGGCAGTAATCAGAGGAAAGGAAGTACGAAAGATGCCAATTCGGATTCAGAATGACTTACCGGCAAGAGAGATTCTTGACAGGGAAAATATCTTTGTGATGCGTGAGGACCAGGCGGATGTGCAGGAGATCCGGCCGCTGGAAATCCTGATCCTGAATCTCATGCCGCTGAAGGAGGATACAGAACTGCAGCTTTTGCGGTCTCTTTCCAATACACCGCTGCAGCTGAACATTACCTTTATGTGTGTGAGTACGCATGAAGCGAAGAATACTCCCGCGAATCATCTGAATCAGTTCTATCAGACATTTGATCAGATCCGGAACAATGATTATGATGGGATGATTATCACCGGCGCGCCCGTGGAACAGCTGGAGTTTGAGCAGGTGGATTACTGGGAGGAGCTGTGCCGGATCTTTGATTGGGCGGACGACCATGTCACCTCTACCATGCATCTGTGCTGGGGGGCGCAGGCGGCCATGTACCATCGCTATGGAATCCGGAAGCGAGAACTGGGCTACAAGCTGTTCGGACTGTACCGCACAAAGGTCATGAACCGGAAGATCCCGCTGATCCGGGGGTTTGACGATACCTTCTACGCGCCAAGCAGCCGCTGGACCGAGGTCAGGAAGGAAGATATCCTCCGATGTGATGATCTGATCATCCTCGCGGAGTCCAGGGAAGCAGGGGTTTTTCTGGTTATGTCGAGAAATGGGCGCAGGATCTATGTGATGGGGCATCCGGAATATGACCGGCTTACCCTGGCAAATGAATACCGCCGGGACATTGAAAAGGGGATCTCGATCCAGATGCCGAAAAATTATTATCCGGATGATGACGCGGATAATGTGCCGCGCCTGGTCTGGCGGGCGCACGCCAACACCTTGTACACTAATTTTATCAATTATTACTGCTATCAGCTGACGCCCTATTCCCTGGGAACCAGGGTGTATACTTACGAAAATCTGAGATAAGGATCTGTCGCAGGATGTACAAGTTATTTTGCGACAGATCCGAACTAAGACAGGTTCGATGTGTTTCAAGAGAAGAAGCTGCGGCGTATCAGCTCAGATACTGCCGCAGCTTCATCAATGCTTTGTTGTGGACCAGCTTACAATTGCTGTAGGACATATGCAGCTTCAGCGCGATCTCCTTCAGCTGTTTGTTATAATAGTAGTGGAGAAGGATGATCTCCCGCTCCCGCTCAGGCAGCTTCTTTAACGCCTCAGCAAGTTCATCCAGCGTCTCCTCGTTGAAGATCCCCTGAAAAGCATCTTCCTCCACGATATCCTCTTCACCGAGCTCATCATGGATCTTATTGGTCCGGAAAAAATCGATCAGTGTATTCCTGGCAATGGTATACACCCACGTGGAGATGGAGGCTTTGGTCTGGTCAAAGGTGGAGAACTTTTCATACACCTTCGTGAACACGGCAGAGTGCAGGTCTTCCGCGTCTGCCGGGTTATTGATCCTGGGGCGGATATAGCCCATGACCTTCCTGCTGTAATCCTGGTATACCTGTTCATAGGTTAATATTGATTCCATTGGTTATCCTTATCATCCTGTTCCCGGCTGCTGTATCTCATCATCTCGGGAACACCTGCCGCGTTGACATACGCGAGCTCATCCTCGCTGAGTGACTGGGAGAAATGAGAACGCGTTTCCTCAAGCATGGCATCCAGCTTCTGATTCCGCGCAAACTTTTGAAAATCAAAAAGTGTCCTTAATACCTGTTCTGTCATAATGATATCCTTTCCATAAGTCCTCTGCCGCTTTCTGGCGGCAGTTACTGTCTCATTCTTTACACAGTAATACGAGACAGCCGGCATGCATGGCTAAGAAAAAAAGAAACGGAACACATATTTTCTTAAGAAAAGGTGTACATCTGCTGAATAACCAATATAAGAATACCGCAAACAGGAAAGATTGGTCAAGTAAAAACACAGGATTCCCTGTAATGTGATATACTAATGCGAATAACAATCCTTCTGGCCGGTTCATGGACGGGGGAGTTGTTTTTTACGCAGGGAAAGGAGCAATAGGGATATCAATGAATATCTATCTGATCAGGCACGCACAGACGGCAAAAAACCGGCAAAAGCTTCTGCAGGGCAGGAGCGATGAACCTTTGAATGAGACGGGAGAGGAGCAGTCCCGGAAGGCGGGAGTTTTTTTCCGGGCACAGGGGATTCATTTTGACCGGATCTGGTCGAGCCCCCTTGTTCGAAGTGTCCGGACCGCGCAGATCGTCGGGGAATGTACCCAGGAAGGATGTCCCGGGATTTTCCTGGATGACCGCCTCCTTGAGATGGATTACGGGCCTTATGAGGGGATCAGCCTGGAAAACCCGCCGAAGGAGATTATCCGGTTTTTTTCAGACTTTGTGCATCAACCTGCACCCGCGGGGATGGAGAGCCTGGATCAGGTGAAGCAGCGCCTTGCCGGTTTCCTCGACGACATCAAAGAGGAGCCCTGCCAGAACGTGCTCATCTCCCTTCACGCGATTTCCATGAAAGGCGCGTTGGAGGTCCTGACACCGGATGCGGGAGGCGCGTACTGGTCGAAATATATCGGAAACTGCTCGGTATACCGGACGGAGTATTCCGGCGGAAGCTTCAGCGTGCCGGAAGAGATTTTCGCACTTGCCTATGAGCCGGGTGTTTAAGGAGCTGTTACAAAATAAATTGTGCAGATTGCGCAGGATTTTCATTCGAGA
>CAMORF010000161.1 GCA_946623485.1 uncultured Clostridia bacterium | reverse complement strand
CATGCATGATGGACATGCATGATGGACATGCATGATGGACATGTATGGTGGACGTGTATGACGAACATGCATGGCGGACATGTATGACATAGATGCAGGATGGACATATACGACGAACATGCTGCCAGGTATGTATGACGAATATGGATTGCAAACATGGAACAGAATAGGGAGCGTAACAGGGATATGATTAAGGTTGGAATCATCGGATCCACAGGGTATGCAGGTGCTGAACTGGTAAGGCTTTTGCTTCAGCATCCACAGGCTGAGATTGTCTGGTATGGGTCAAAAAGCTATGTAGACCAGAATTATGCGGACATTTACCGTAATATGTTCGAACTGGTTGATGAGAAATGCATGAATGATGATATGGAAGAGCTGGCGAGGCGCGCCGATGTGATCTTCACCGCAACACCGCAGGGGCTGTGTGCTTCGATGGTCGGAGAGGGAATCCTGGAGCAGGCGAAGGTGATCGACCTGAGCGCGGATTTCAGGCTGAAGGACGTCAAAGTGTATGAGAAGTGGTACCACCGCACCCATGAAGCGCCGCAGTACATCCCGGAGGCTGTCTATGGCCTGTGCGAGATAAACCGCAGCCAGATCCCGTCGGCGAGGATTGTGGCCAATCCTGGCTGCTATACCACGGCATCGATCCTTGCCCTGTATCCTCTGGTCGCGGATTGTCTGATCGACCCGGATACGATCATCATCGATGCCAAGTCCGGAACCTCCGGCGCGGGACGCGGTACAAAACTCGGGAATCTGTATTGCGAGGTAAATGAAAGCATTAAGCCTTATGGCGTCGCAACCCACCGGCACACCCCGGAGATCGAGGAGCAGCTGAGCTATGCGGCAGGGATGGACTATAAGCCTGCCGAAGGCATACGGCTCAATTTCACCCCGCATCTTGTGCCGATGAACAGAGGGATCCTGGCAACCTGCTACGCAACCTTGAAGTCAGGCGTTGACGCGTCCCGGATCCAGGATGCCTATGAACAGTATTATCAGGAAGAATATTTTATCCGGCTGCTGGGAAAGGACTGCTTCCCGGAAACCCGGTGGGTGGAAGGCTCCAATTTTGTCGATATCGGATTCACGGTGGATGAGCGTACAGGACGTGTAATCGCAGCTTCGGCGATCGACAACCTGGTCAAGGGCGCGGCAGGGCAGGCAGTGCAGAATATGAATCTCCTGTTTGGCCTGGATGAGAAAACCGGACTGCAGCTTGTTCCGGTGTTCCCGTAAGAAAGAGAGGATTCTATGGAAGTATATAACGGCGGCGTTACATCGCCGCAGGGATTCCTGGCAGCCGGTATCTGCGCCGGAATCAAAAAGAACCGCAAAGACATG
Source organism: uncultured Clostridia bacterium (assembly GCA_946623485.1). Classification (GTDB taxonomy): domain Bacteria; phylum Bacillota; class Clostridia; order Lachnospirales; family Lachnospiraceae; genus Porcincola. The sequence goes on along the minus strand of CAMORF010000161.1, from coordinate 4,418 downwards.
GCGATGCTCAAAAGCACCGTGCCATGCACCCTCGCAGGCACATTTACCAGCAATCTGGTAAAGGCATCTCCTGTCGTATGGGACCAGGAGATTGTCAGACAGTATGGGTCTGCGCAGGCTTGTGTGATGAATAGTGGTGTCGCGAATGCATGCACAGGGCAGCAGGGAGATGCCTATTGCCTGGAAACAGCCAAGGCGGCAGCGGATGCACTGGGCCTGCAGCCGGAGCAGGTGCTCCTTGCCTCCACCGGAGTGATCGGAAGGCAGCTGCCGATTGAAACGATCTGCAATGGTGCCAGGACATTGTCCGGTATGCTTTCGGATACAAGAGAGGCTGCGTCAGATGCCGCTGAGGCGATCATGACGACAGATACGAAGAAAAAGGAAGTTGCGGTTGCCTTTGAGCTGTCCGGAAAAAAGGTGACAATCGGCGGCATGACCAAGGGAGCCGGGATGATCCATCCAAACATGGGGACGATGCTTTGCTTCCTGACCACGGATGCCGCCATCAGCGCGAAGATGGCGCAGAAGGCACTTCTGAGCTGCGTGAAGGATTCCTTTAACATGATTTCGGTGGACGGAGATGAGTCCACAAATGATACCTGCGTGCTCCTGGCCAACGGCCTTGCCGCCAATGAAGAAATCACGCAGGAAGGCGCGGACTATGAAGTGTTTTACGCCGCGCTGGAGTTGGTCACGAAAAACCTGGCCAGACGGATGGCGGCGGACGGGGAAGGCGCCCATGCGCTTTTTGAAGTAAAAGTCACTGGCGCTTCCACAAAGGAACAGGCCATCACCCTGGCAAAAAGCGTCATCGAATCGAACCTGGTGAAAACTGCAATTGCAGGGCATGACGCAAACTGGGGCAGGATCATCGGTGCGATGGGATATTCCGGGGCGAAGTTTGACCCGCAGAAGGTAGACCTTGCTTTCGAGAGCAAGGCAGGCTTCGTGCAGATTGCCAGGAACAGCGTCTCAACCGGCTACAGCGAGGAGGAGGCCACAAAGATCTTATCCGAGAATGAGATTACGGCCATCATTGACATCCATGAGGGAGACCAGGAAGCTACGGCATGGGGATGTGACTTGACCTATGAATATATATCGATCAATGCAGACTACAGGTCATGAGTTCACTCGGCGCGCATTCTTCAATGAGTAGTTTGAATCCGGAATCCCTGTACGCTGGAAGGAGAAAGATAGACATGGAACAGGAACTGAGTGTCAAGGAGATGGAGTTTTACCTGGACAAGGCAGGCGTGCTGATTGAAGCGCTGCCGTATATCCAGCATTTCCAGGGGGCAACCATCATTGTAAAATACGGTGGAAGCGCCATGGTGGATCACGAACTGAAGAAGAGCGTGATCAAGGACGTCGCCCTGTTAAAGCTGATTGGATTCCGCCCGATCATCGTGCATGGCGGCGGGAAGGAGATCACGAACTGGCTCGGCAAGGTTGGGAAACAGAGCAAGTTCGTGAACGGGTTCCGCGTGACGGACAATGAGACGATGCGTGTCGCGGAGATGGTTCTCAACCGGATCAACAAGGGACTCGTTTCCATGATGGAGAAGGTCGGTGTGAAGGCCTGCGGCGTCTCCGGCAAGGATGGAACGATTCTCAGGGTTACGCAGAAAAAGCCGGACGGCATGGATATCGGATTTGTGGGAGAGGTCCAGGAGGTGGATACCACGCTCCTGACGACGCTGATTGACGCAGGATTCGTGCCGGTCGTCTGCCCGGTCGGATCCGACGAAGGATACTATTCCTACAATGTCAACGCGGATGACGCGGCCTGCGCTATCGCGAAGGCCATGAAGGCCCAGAAGCTGGTATTCCTGTCTGACATCAAGGGCGTGCTGGAAGATCCGGAGAACCCGGACTCCCTGATCTCGGAGATGACGGTGGCAGAGGCAAAGAAGTTCATTGAAAATGGGCATGCGGGCGGTGGTATGCTTCCGAAGCTGAACAGCTGTATCGACGCGATCGAGGCAGGCGTTCAGAGAGTCCATATCCTGGACGGACGGATCCCCCACTCCCAGCTTCTGGAATTCTTTACCAACAAAGGAATCGGAACCGCGATCATCGGGGATACGGAACGGCGGTTCTACGAGAAAAACATGGGATAATGGGAGGAAAGAGAGGACTGTCATGGCAGCTTCACAGATGATCATGGATGAGACGGAGCAATACGTGCTCCATACCTATAACCGGTTTCCGGTCGTATTCGACCATGGAGATGGCGTCCATCTGTATGACGTGGATGGAAAGGAATACCTGGATTTTGGTGCCGGGATAGCCGTATTTGCGCTGGGCTACGGAAACAAGACATACAATGACGCACTGAAGGGACAGATCGATCGGCTGATCCATACCTCGAACCTGTTTTACCATCAGCCGCTGCGGGACGCCGCAAAGCAGGTCATTGACCATACCGGCCTGTCCCGAGTGTTCTTCACGAACTCCGGTGCAGAGGCAATCGAAGGTGCCATCAAGGCAGCGAGGAAATATGCCTACATGCGGGATGGTTCCAGCGACCATGAGATTGTCGCCATGAATCAGTCCTTCCATGGCAGGACCATCGGAGCACTGTCCGTGACCGGAAATGTGCATTATCAGGATCCCTTCCGGCCCCTGATGGGAGGCGTGCGCTTTGCCGACTTCAATGATTTTGAGAGCGTGCAGGCAGCTGTCACAGACAAAACCTGCGCGATCCTGCTGGAAACAGTGCAGGGAGAAGGCGGCATCTACCCGGCTGACCCGCAGTTCCTCTCTTCAGTACGTCAGCTGTGCGATGAGAAGGATATCCTTTTGATCCTGGATGAGATCCAGTGCGGCATGGGAAGGTGCGGAAGCCTGCTCGCATGTGACACATACGGAATCCGGCCTGATATCGTGACCCTTGCCAAGGCATTGGGCTGCGGCGTACCGGTGGGCGCATTTGTGCTGAATGAAAAAGCAGCGTCCAAGTCTCTCGCGCCCGGCGACCACGGAACAACCTATGGCGGGAACCCGCTGGCCTGCATGGCAGTGAAGACAGTATTCGAACTGTTTGACAGGGAACAGATCATAGAGCATGTAAAAGAAACCACGCCATACCTGGAAAAGCGTCTGGACATGCTGGTATCAAAGTATGACTTCCTGACCCGGCGCCGCGGCATGGGCTTCATGCAGGGCCTTGTCGTAGAAGGAAGGCCGGTGGGAGAGATCGTTAAAAATGCCCTCGCACAAGGACTCGTAATCCTCTCGGCAGGAACCAACGTCATCCGCCTCGTCCCCCCGCTCATCATCACAAAGGATGATATTGACGAGATGGCGGAAAAACTGGAGAGATCATTCTGAATCTGCCACTCGCTGATTTTAGTTGATTGGTGGAACCGTCCCCTGTTCCACCACCCCTAAAACAAAATGAATGCCCCGGCAGCCTATAGGCTGCCGGGGCATCAATCAATTCAAGGTAGCTTCTCCTGCCTCAAAAAGTTCATCATTGACGGTAAACATGTTTTGCTGATGAAGGATCCCATAGATGATGATGGCGTCACGACGGTTCCTGATATCAAGCTTGCTATAGCCGCAATTGCTGAGCAAAATCTGAATCTCATCGAGTGAGCATGGGATTGCAAGACCAATGCAGATGACACGATTGCGGGAGGGATGCCTGCGGTTCGTCAGGATCTGGTACAGATACACCCAGCTGATCCCTGCGCGTTTCGAAAGATCGGATTTTGTTATTCCACGTTTACGAATCATCCCCTCGATCAGCGCGCCTGTGCTGCGTTTTTTGAATATGGACTGATGATCGGAAAGGAAGCTGGACAGGCTGGGAGATGATTTCAGTAATGCAAGCAGGTCTCCTGTAGAAAGAGACTCCTGAACCAACGATGCCTGTGCCATTGCATTTTGCGTGAAATAATTCTGCTCTGGCTGTTGTGCCACTGGCTGTTGTAACGCGGCAATCTGGCTGCCTGCATTATCTTTCAATCTGTTTATATCCATGTTTCCCTCCGCAATCTGTATCAGAAAGACTATATATCTGGCTGACAGTATGACCTGTTGTGCAAGATAGATGAAACTGACGGAATATTTCAGCAAAAAGCGATGTGAGCCAGTGTATATGTCAGATTTACGTTGAAAAATATCCGGTATAATTGCTGCAATGTTCTGTTTCTTGCAAACTGAGTGTATCATACCAAAATCGGGTATTCATTAACACATGTTAACGAATGGGGCGTTTTTTGCATTTTTCGCAGGAAATATTGAGTTTACACAATTACCTATCCGGGTTCATAGCAGGCATTCAGCTTTTCAGAAAAATCCTATTCCTATAGGAGTATTGCGCCGACTCTGTTCGTGTGCTATTGTATTCTTATCAATCATATTAGCAACTCGGGTTTTCTTCGGCAGCTTTCTTGCTGCCGTCT
>CAMORF010000160.1 GCA_946623485.1 uncultured Clostridia bacterium | reverse complement strand
AGCTGGGCTGCGGCGGCATGGAGACCGCGGAGACCCACTCCATGAGCATGGAGTTCTTCGCCTGGCCGTACATGGAGAAGTTCTTCGGCAAAGACGCCGGCCGCTACTGCTTCATGCACGCCCTGGAGGCCTTTTCCTTCCTGCCCTACGGCACCATGGTGGACGCCTTCCAGCATATCGTGTATGAAAATCCGGACATGACCCCGGCAGAGCGGGACGAGGCCTGGCTGGAGCTGGAGAAGCAGTTCCGTCCGCACATCTCCACGGAGGGCATGCCCTATCTGGAGAAGGGAACCCGCTGGCAGTACCAGATGCATATCTATGAGAGCCCCTTCTACTACATCGACTACTGCCTGGCCCAGACGGCGGCCTTCTGCTTCCTGCTTGCGTCCCGGGAAGACTATGACGACGCCTTCGCCCGATATCTTCGCCTGAGCCGTCAGGGAGGGGAAAAAGTCTGGACCGACCTGCTGGAAGAGGCGGGCTTCCCGTCTCCCTTTGAGCCGGGTTCGCTGAAGACGCTCTCCGGGCGGGTCGAAGCCCTGCTGGAACAGATCCGGGTATAATGTGAATTTCATATATCGTTATAATCTGCAAATCTGCAGCGGGTACATTTTTGGAAAATGCCCGCTGCAGATTTTTTGGATCTTTTGCGCCCGTTACTTGATTAATTCGGCATCGTACTATATAATGTATGATGTCCTATGTATGAAAGGAGGCTGTCAGCTTGGAATCCATGTTCAAAACGGTTCAGCGCAAAAATGACGGACCGCTTTCAGAGAGAGTCGCGCAGCAGATCAGCAGCCTGATCAAGGAACAGAACATCGGTGTCGGTGATAAGCTGCCCAATGAGTTTGAACTTGCTGAGAGCCTGAATGTCGGCCGGGGCACGATCCGGGAAGCGGTAAAACTTCTTGTTGCCCGCAACTGCCTGGAAATCCGTCGCGGCAAAGGGACCTATGTGACGCAAGAGCTTGGGAAAATAGAAGACCCGCTGGGATTTGACTATGTAAAGGACAAGCTTCGCCTCGCCAAGGATCTCTATGAGATTCGGGTCCAGATTGAACCTTGGATTGCGGCAATGGCAGCTGAGCGGATCCAGGAAGAAGAAAAGGAAGAGCTCCTAAACCGCTGCGCAGCGGTAGAGGAAACCATCAGCGCAGGGGCAGACCATGGGGCATCAGATGTCGCCTTTCACCAGTATATTGCAAAATGTACCCATAACGACGTTCTTCCCGAAATCATCCCAATCATCACCTACGGTGTGGATCTGTTTACCCGCATCCGGGAGAAAGAGCCAATTGAGAACACCCTGCAATACCATCGGGTCATCACCGAGGCAATCTGCGCCAACGATCCGGAGGCTGCAAGACAGGGAATGCTGGACCATCTGAAATCCAACCTCTGGTGCATCAACCGCCTCGAAACAATGGATCTGCAGCCGGATACCGGGAACAGGTAAAAATGCACAAAACATAATCCTGATATTTAGGAATATCTACAAAAAAAGAAGCAGAAAGAACAACACTGTTGACAACTGATGTCGGACAGTGTTATTCTTTTTACATAGCACGACGTCATACGTCACACGTGCTGACTAAAATCTGCGGTCTTCCCGCAAAAATGGAGGAAAAGGCATGAAAAAAGTATTGGCAAGCATTCTGGTACTGTGCATGGTCTTCTCTCTGTGTGCAGTATCCGCATCTGCAGACGACGTTATCAAGCTGAAGATGCATTTCGTGGATCCTGAAACCGCACCGTATGTCCAGGGCGGACAGAAGATTGCAGAGCTCGTAAGCGAAGCAACCGATGGAAAGATCCAGATCGAAGTCCTGTCCGGTGGTTCTCTGGGCGGCGAGCGCGATACCATCGAGCTGGCTATGGATAACAGCCTTGACATCGCGACCTGCGCAAACTCTGTTCTGACCAACTTCATCCCCGAGATGGGAATTCTTGACCAGGCTTACCTCTGGAAGAATGCTGACGAGGCCCATGCCGCTGTTGACGGACGCCTTGGCGAACTGATCAAGGAAAAGGCAGAGGCCATCGGCCTGCATGTTATCGGCTTTGAAGAATCCGGATTCCGGAACACCTTCTCCACCAAGCCCATCAAGTCCATCGAAGACTTCAAGGGCGTTACCATCCGCACCATGGAAAATAAGTATCATCAGGCGGCATTCGAGGCCTTTGGTGCCATGCCGATTGCCATGAACTACAACGACGTGTTCCCCGCACTGCAGACCGGTACCATCGATGCCTGCGAGAACGCCACGTCCAACTGCCTCAACTCCGGTTACTATGAAGTGACCAAGAACGTCACCTATACGCAGCATGCGTTTGTGTACATCCTCCTCTGCATGAGCGACGACGCATGGGATCGGATTCCCGAAGATCTCCGCGAGCCGTTCCTCGCTGCTGTTCAGGAAGGTGTTGAATACGAGCGCAACCTCCTCAACGAGGCCAATGCGGATGCAGTGGAAAAGCTGAAAGATCTGGGAGTCAGCTTCTATGATATCGATGTAGCAGAGCTTCAGGCTGCCTATCAGGCCAAGGCTGCAGAAAAGGGATTCACCTTTGATCCTGACTGGCAGGCTGCCGTTGACGAGGCTGTCGCAAGCGTCGCATAAGATCAGCAGGCAGAGAAACAGAAACGGGAGCGACCCCAACGGGTATCTCCCGTCTCTTTTTAAGTACTTAATGTGAGGAAAACACAATGAAGAAAACACTGCAATTTCTGCAGGCGCTTGAAAAATGGATCATCGTGATCGCATTTGCCATCATGGTCATCGCATGCTTCATTCAGGTTGTGAACCGGAACATTTTCCGAATCCCGGTTTCCGGATTTGAAGAGGCTGCAAAGTATTCCATGGTATACATGGTCCTGCTGGGCACAGAGCTGGGGCTCCGGGACGGAACACAGATTTCCATTCAGGGAGTTGTGGACAAACTGCCTCTGAAAGCAAGAAAAATCATTCGTGTCCTTGCACGGATCATCGTGATCGTATTCGCGGCCGTAATGACCAAATCCGGCTGGGCGATGGTCATGAAGCAGGCCAAGATCGGACAGACCTCACCGGGTCTCGGAATACCGATGTATATCCCTTATTTTGCGCTGGTTCTCGGATTTGGCCTGATCACCATCGTTCAAAGCGGATATCTGATTAAACAGTGCCTGGACTTTAATAAACCGGAAGAGAAGGAGGAATAAGAAATGGCTGGAATAATTATGTTCGCCGGATTTGCGCTTCTCCTGATCATCGGTGTACCCATCGCCCTCTCCCTCGGTGTGTCGACCACTGCCGCGATTGCCCTGGATCCGGAGATCACGGTCAAGGTCAACACGGTGGCACAGAGAATTTTCGGCGGTCTGGATTCCACTTCCATCATGGCGATCGCATTCTTTGTTCTTGCCGGCAATCTGATGACAAAGGGTGGTATCTCCCGGAGAATCTGTGATTTCGCCCGGTCCATCGTCGGCGGTGTCCGAGGCGGTATGGCAATCACGCTTGTCCTCGCCTGTGCTTTCTTTGCCGCACTCTCCGGGTCCGCGCCCGCAACGGTCATCGCGATCGGCACGATTCTGTACGGCGAAATGTGCAAGATGGGGTATCCGGAGGACAGAACAGCAGGTCTGCTGGTGGTCTCCGGCGGTCTCGGCCCAATTATTCCGCCGAGCATCATCATGGTGGTCTACGCGACCATGACAGGTGCCTCCGTCGGTGATATGTTCAAGGCCGGTATGGGCATCGGCATCGGCATTACCGCCGTGCTGGTCCTGGTGGTCATTGTCTTCGCACACAAGGAGCACTGGCCGAAGGATGAAGTCCATTTTAACCTTAAGACCTTCCTGGTCGATTTTGTAAAAGCAATTCCGGCCCTGATGCTGCCGATCATTATCCTGGGTGGAATCTATTCGGGAATCCTCACGGCGACGGAATCCTCGGCCATTGCCGTCGTGTGGTCCCTGATCGCGGGTCTTTTCATTTACAGAGAGCTGCATTTCTCCGATCTGTTCAATATCTTCATTGAGTCGGCGAAGAGCTCGGCTATGACCCTCTTCATCATTGCGACCTCAACGGCGTTTGCCTGGCTGTTCGCCTATGCGGGCATTTCCGCCAAGCTGGTCAATTTTGTGGTCAATATGAATCTTTCCCCGGCCATGTTCTGCCTGCTGGTTGCCATTATCCTCCTGATCTTCGGCACCTTCCTGGAAGGAATTGCAACTGCGGTTCTGCTGGTCCCGGTGCTCTGGCCGATTGCCCAGGCACTCGGAATCAACGTGATTCACTTCGGCATGATCGTCTCCATCGCCAATGTCGTCGGAACCATGACCCCGCCGGTTGCGGTCAACATCTTCTCGGCGGCTTCCGTCACGAAGCTTCCGATGGGGAAAATCGTCCATGGACAGTGGCCGTTCTTTATCGGCTATGTAGGCTTCTTCTTCCTCGTCGTGCTGATTCCGAAACTGAGTCTTTTCCTGCTGTAAGGGAGGGTATATGATGCAGAATCTTGACAATAAAAAATACATGGAAAGCTGGAGCGTTCAGTCCCCGGAGGAGCCCGGCTTTCACGCGGTAATCACGCCGGACAAGTGCGCATGCCAGGAGACACAGATCTTCCGGCTGAATTTGCCTGCGGGCGGTTCCCACACGCTCCGCTCCGGAACCTTGGAAATGCACCCGGTCCTGATCGAAGGGGAGGCACAGCTCTCCGGGCATCCCGTCTTCGATCAGCATATGAAGCAGTTTGACGCCTTCTATATCCCGGGGGATACCGAGGTCACCATCACGGCCGTGAAAGACAGCATCTTCTATATTGCAGCCGCTGTGTATGAGGGCTACGGCAAACCGTTTTTCCGCGCCTTTGAACCGGACGCACCGGTGGGAGACATTCACCAGATCCACGGGAAAGGAATCGGGCAGAGAGAAGTGTTCATGACTCTTTCCGACAAGGATGAAGCCTCCCGGCTGATCTGCGGTCTGACCTGGGGCGGAGAGGGTTCCTGGACCAGCTGGCCGCCGCATCAGCATGAAAAAGATCTTGAAGAGATTTACTGCTATTTCGGCATGCCGCTGCCTCACTTTGGCTTCCATATCAGCTACCTGAAGTCCGGAGAAGTAGAAGACATCGTTACGCACACGGTTCACTCCGGTACCATGGTTCAGGCTCCCGTGGGCTATCATCCGACGGTGGCCTCACCCGGCACCAGAAATTCATATCTGTGGTGCCTTGGTGCACTGAGGCATTCCAGCAGAAGATATGACCTTGCGATCCTGGATCCCGCATTGGAATCCTTCAATTCTGAAAGATAAAAAGATAGGAGAAGAAAAAATGAATCTGTTTGATATCAAAGGCTGGAGAGCAATCGTTACGGGCGGTACCCGCGGTCTCGGTCACGGCGTGGCCGAGGGCTTGATGGAAGCCGGTGCAAGAGTGGTTATTTTCGGCACCAGTGCAAAGGTGGAGTCGGTTGCGGCTGATTTCCGTGCCAAGGGCTTTGACTGCGAGGGCCTGAAGGTCAATGTTGCCTCCCATGAGGAGCGAGTTGCCGGTTTTCAGAAGGCTGTGGAGATTCTGGGCGGACTGGATATCATCGTCAATGCGGCCGGAATTCAGCGCCGTCATCCCTGCGAGGAGTTCCCGCTGGAAGACTGGAACGATGTGATTGAAGTCAACATGACGGCGCCCTTTGAGCTCAGCCAGCTTGCGGCAAAAGAGTATCTGAAGAAGGATCAGCCCTACGGAAAGATCATCAACTTTGCCTCCATGCTCAGCTTCTTCGGCGGCTT
>CAMORF010000159.1 GCA_946623485.1 uncultured Clostridia bacterium | reverse complement strand
CGGCGGAAAGACCGGTTTTACGCAGATGGCCTGGAACACGCTTGTGACGTACGGGGAAAAGGACGGCAAGCGGCTGATCTGTGTTCTGCTTCACGGCAACGGTGCCGGGCAGAATTATCTTGAGACGATTGATCTTCTGAACTACGGGTTCAACAATTTCCAGCATGTTTATATGAATGAAGGGCCGGAGGACAAGAGTCTTGCTTCCCTGATGAAGGTGCAATACCTCGGAAAAGCGGCGCCCCTGGAGGCCGCGGAGCTTTCGCAGGTTGCCTCACACACGGGCGGCGTGCGCATGGTATCCATTCCAAATGATGCCACCGTGGCAGATGTCGTCCGTTCCTCCGGAAGTGCCCCGGCAGCGCCGGGAGAATCCGCCGTGATTCCGTACCTGTATCATGACTGGCCGGTGGGAAGCATGACGCTGGGCGTCAATCCGGTCACGCTGAACCTGACTTATCCATGGCAGAAAAAGGTTCTGGTCCGTGCCGAGGGAGAGACCGGGGACAAGGAAGGAAGCATCAAGGATACCAGCGATATCGTCTGGCAGGATGTCGGCAATTTTGCCAACAGGAATGTCGAAAAGATTCGAGGATTCATCGAGGAAAACCGCAAGGTTCTGATCCTGATTGTCGGCCTCATAGTGATTGTGCTTCTGCTGATCGTGCTCATGCTCCTTCTGCGCTCCACCAGGGATTACCGTTCCAGAAAAAAAATGCGCCAGGCCAGGGAGGAAGCTCTTCGCCTGGAGGAAGAGATCGACGCAAAGTCTACGGAAGAAATCGAGGAGGAGCTGCGCCGCGCCATGGCGATGGAGGAGGAAGAACGTACCAGGGATGACTGGAAGGATGACCCTGGCCTGAAAGACCTGAACCTGCCTGATTCGAATGAGGATCGGTAGGACAGCAAAGCAAAAACATGACGGGAACGATTTACCACTGCACTTGCTCAGGACGTAAGAACACGACTGCCCTTGCTTAGAACGAAAGAACGCTCTGAATCAATACAAATGACAAGAGAAACCGGTAACAATTACTGCACCCCTGACTAAACAGAAGATGACAGAATGACGAGAGTGAAGGAGCTTACATATGAACTGGGTTGCACCGATTAAGGATGAGGAGACTTTAAGACGATATGAGCAGGAATTGATGAATCTGGATAAAAAATACTTTATCATGTTCCGGCTTGGCGTAGGGACAGGCCTGCAGGTGCAGGAGCTTTTGAAGCTTGTTGTGGGCGATGTAAAAGGAAAAGACATCCTTACGGTTTATCTCGGGACAAAGAAAGTCAAGCGTTCTTACCGGTTTGAACCGGATCTGAAAGCAGTCATTGAGGAATATACCACAGGGAAGGACGACTCGATGCCTCTCTTTTTAGGGCACAGGAACCGCTCCATCTCAAGGGAGCAGGCATACCGTGCCATGAAAGCCGCAGGCCAGAAGCTGGGGCTGGGTTCGGTGGGGGCGCAGACGATGCGCAAGACTTTCGCGTGGAAGTACTATAAGAATACCGGAGACATCGCATATCTGACGCATCTGCTCAATCATGCCTCGCCGTCGGTGACCTTCCGCTTTATCGGCGAAAAGCCGAAGGTGGATACCATCGCCTCCATCATGACGCCGGAGGAAAATGTACGTGCCAGGCGCAATCTCTTTGAGGGAGGCTCGGGCTTCAACAGGATGGAATATATCAAGGATACGATGAACCTCCTTGAGGATGAACTGGAAAATCCGGGAAATGACGATGCGTTTTATGGCAGGGTAGAGGCATTGCTCCGGAGCATCGAAGACCTGATCAGTGACTTTTATATCGACAGGGCAGAGTAAAAACGATTTGGCAGTGACAGATTCTTAGGATCTGTCATAAGATCTGATTGCAGCAGAAAAAGCGGCCGGCAGGCAACGTTTATTTCCCGGAGGACATGGAGGGGCGTCCGTCCGTGGAATTTACGCTGCCTGCCGGCTGCTTTTGTCACCGTTATCTACCGTAATCTGCAATCATGATTCTGCAATCAGCTCATGCGGTGCATTTTCCGCCTGTGCCGAAGGGTTTCCTGTTTTTTCCGGGTAATCTCAACATCTTCCTCGGTAGCCGCCCTGGTTGTCTTGACGGCATACCACTGGTCATCCGCATTCTGCCTGATCCGGATCTTGCTGCGGAACAGGCCATGCTCCGGGCAGGAGGCGATGCACAGGTAATTGCGTCCGTTGTCCGAAAACCACCGGATGCTGCGGCGGATCCTCTGACCGCACACAAGGCAGTTCGTCGCGGTGATCACACGGTCCTTCATGACCGATTCCCGTTGTGGGAAGGATTTCGAGATATATTTGGTATAATTGTCATAGCGCACCAGAATCTCCTCGCTGCGCTTTGACGGGGTGTGGTAGGTATCAATGGAGGAGTATTTTTTGATGTCCTCCGGTTTCAGAAGCTCCAGGATTCTTGCGGTATACCTGGCATCTGAGAAAGCGTCATGGAATTCCTCGGTCTTTTCAATCTGAAGATACTCCACAGCCCATTCCAGGGATCTGCGCTTTTTCCCGTCCTCATGCTCGTAGGAAAAGATCTTCTGGACATCCCTGTAAAAAAAGGGAAACGGAAATGGCCACCGCCCCGTCAGATTCCCGTGATCGATGTGCCAGCGCACATTTCTCTCAAGCTCTGTCAGGTCGCCGGTACCCCAGGTACAAAAGACGGGCGCATCTCCGCACCACAGGAGGAAGTCGGCAAATACATAAGGAAAGGTTCGTTTCCCCTCAAAATCCTCCTCCGTCATATGGATGACGCTGCGGGTCATATAATGAAGCTTCCGGTACAGGACAGGCCGGATGATCTCATGGAAGGTTCCGATTTCACGCAAAGACGCATCTAACTTAACCGCCCCGATCTCAATGATCTCAAAGGGCAGCTTCGAGTCTTCTTTTTTCTTTCCATAAGGGCACTGGTTCCATTCCAGGTCCAGGACAATATAGTTCAAATCCGCAACACTTTCCATTCAGATCAACAGTTCAGATCAGAAAAAACCGGTACAGGGCGTCAATGTCACGCAAACCGGACAGAACAGATGCAAAGTACCGCATTGTATGACATCGTGGGAATCTCCTGTGAACTCAGTATAGCCGTAAACTTCTCTTTCGTCAATTTGCTCATGAAATATTCTAAAATTCGTCATAATTAACATAGAAAAAGGTGAATTCGTTTTTTGTAGTCGTTTTGCACGTCTTGGTCTCATAATTTTTGTAAACTTAAGCAATGGAGTGTTTCAACAACCTGCGGTATACTGACAACAGTTGTAACAAACCATAGCCGAATTGGAGGAAATTCAGATGGCAAGCTTATCCCTGGAACACATTTGTAAGGTTTATCCGAATGGTTTTGAAGCTGTTAAGGACTTCAATCTTGAGATCGCTGACAAGGAATTCATCATTTTCGTCGGCCCCTCCGGATGTGGAAAGTCAACAACGCTTCGTATGGTCGCAGGACTTGAGGAGATTTCCTCCGGCACCCTGAAGATCGGTGATCGAGTAGTGAACGACGTAGAACCGAAGGATCGTGATATTGCCATGGTCTTCCAGAGCTACGCTCTTTATCCGCATATGACGGTTTATGATAACATGGCATTCTCCCTGAAGCTGAGGAAGACCCCGAAGGATCAGATCGACAAGATGGTCCGCGAGGCTGCCAAGATCCTTGACCTGGAGAAGCTCCTTGACAGAAAGCCGAAGGCTCTGTCCGGCGGCCAGAGACAGCGTGTTGCCATGGGACGTGCCATTGTCCGTAACCCGAAGGTCTTCCTGATGGACGAGCCGCTGTCCAACCTGGACGCAAAGCTCCGTGTCCAGATGAGAACCGAGATCTCCAAGCTGCACCAGAGACTGGGCGCTACGATCATCTACGTTACCCATGACCAGACTGAGGCTATGACCCTGGGTACCAGAATCGTCGTTATGAAGGACGGCGTTGTCATGCAGGTCGATACCCCGCAGAACCTTTACAATAAGCCGGCGAACCTGTTCACCGCAGGATTCATCGGATCCCCGCAGATGAACTTCCTGGATGCGAAGGTTCTTCCGGATGGAAACCTGGATCTTGGGCAGGCCGGCAAGGTTGCGCTCCCGGCTGAGAAGTCTAAGAAGCTGGTGGATGGCGGATATGTCGGAAAGACCGTGATCATGGGTGTCCGTCCTGAGCATCTGAATGATGATCCGGAAGTTGTCGCGAAGAGCAGCTCCGTGCTGGATGCGAAGATCGAAGTTTACGAGCTTCTCGGTGCAGAAGTATTCCTGTACTTCACGATCAACGGTTCCAACATGACAGCCCGCGTCAATCCGAAGACAGACGCGAGGACCGGATCGGAAGTCAAGTTCGCGATCGATGTTGACAAGGTTCACGTATTTGATAAGGAAACTGAGTTGACGATCACCAACTGATCGAGTCCTGAAGCATAGCATATAAGGGCCGTCCCGTCTGGGACGGCTTTTTTAGAAATGATAACGATTCAGCATCCTTAGGATCTGTCAAAAAATGACTGGTACATCTTACCTGTCTTTTCATCCGGTCGCATCGCTCAAAACGCAATTACACAGCACGTGAAGGATGCTTTGCGTCCTTGAGCGATGTGGGTGGTGAATCGTTATTTTAATAAAAGCGAGGTCATTTTCATGATATCAAACCAGACCATCAAAGCGTCGATCGATAAGCTGAAGGCGATCACCAAGATCGATTTTTCCGTGCGGAGCATGGATGGATATGTCGTTGCCGCGACGGACAAGATGGAGGAGATCAGCGTATCGGCGGCGCAGCAGTTTGCGTCCTCACCGGCAGACAGCCAGGAACTCCAGGGATTTCATTTTTTCAAGGTGCAGGGAGAGGAAGTTCCGGAATACATCCTGATCGCGAAGGGAGCCGGCGAGGATGTCCATATGATCGGCAGGATCGCGGTGGGGCAGCTGCAGGACCTGATCATTGCGTACAGAGAGCGGTTTGATAAGAATAATTTTGTACAGAACCTCCTGCTGGACAACCTGCTCCTTGTGGACATATACAACAGGGCAAAGAAGCTCCGGATTGAACCGCAGGTGCGGCGTGTGGTCTATATCATCGAGACGAAGAATGAGCGGGACAATTCCGCGATGGAGGTGATCCGGAACCTGTTTGGGGATGATGACGGAAACCTGGTGACGGAGGTGGATGAGAAGAGCATTATCCTGATCCGGTGCCTGGAGGGGGAGGAAACCTACGACGACCTGGAGAATACGGCACTCAACATCCGTGACATCATGAACACGGAGGCTATGATTGACGTGAGGGTATCCTGCGGGACGATTGTAAATGAGATTGCGCAGGTTTCCCGTTCCTTCAAGGAGGCGCGGATGGCGCTGAATGTGGGGAAGATCTTTTATTCCGGCGAGCGGATCCATATGTACCGGAAGCTTGGGATCGGCCGGCTGATCTACCAGCTTCCCGAGAATCTGTGCCGCCTGTTTTTGCATGAGGTCTTTACGAAGCAGCAGCCGGAAACCTTTGACGAGGAGACGCTTTCCACGATCAATATGTTCTTCGGGAACAGCCTGAATGTTTCGGAGACGGCAAGGCAGCTGTTTGTGCACAGGAATACCCTTGTCTACCGGCTGGAAAAGCTGTCGAAGTCCACCGGCCTGGATATCAGGTCCTTTGACGACGCGGTGACATTTAAGATCGCTTTGATGGTGGAAAACTACCTGAAATATATGGAGACGCACCGGTCATAACATCATTTCTTTTTCCATGGCATACAGATCCTTAGGATCTGCTCATTATTTCAGATGAGCCGGATTTATCAGATATGCCGGATCATCAGAT
>CAMORF010000158.1 GCA_946623485.1 uncultured Clostridia bacterium | reverse complement strand
ATGACCGCGCTTCGCTGCGGTGATAGATGCATACAGGCCTCCCGGACCGGCACCGGCAATCAGAACTTTTTTCTTAACAGCTGCAGGAACGACTTCCATTCCGTCTGTCTCTCTGCCTATGAAAGGATTGACAGTACATTTACGGGTACCGGTAACGCCCCTTTCTGCCATACAGGTAAAGCACCGCAGGCAGTGTACAATGTCCTCGGCTCTGTCTTCTGCAATTTTACGCGGGAACTCATGGTCTGCCAGCAGCTGACGAGCCATTTCCACTACATCCGCTTTGCCTGATGCAATGATCTCTTCCATCATCTCAGGATCAGAGAGCCCTCCAATTGTTGCAACAGGAACCTTCACGTGCTTCTTGATCTCTGCCGCAAGATACACATTCCTGCCATGCTCCTCAAACATCGAAGGATGTGTGATGCCAAATGTTTTCTGATAGGTTCCCGCGGTCACATGCAGCAGATCGATATAGGGCTCAATTACCTTTGCTATTCTGATACCCTCATCAAGATCATATCCGTCAGGAACAAATTCTGATCCGCTGAGTCTGAATTCAATCGGGAAGCCGGGACCAACAGCCTCTCTTACCCTCCTGAGCACTTCGACTGCAAATCTTGTACGATTCTCAAGGCTGCCTCCATATTCATCCGTTCTCCTGTTAAACAGCGGAGAAAAGAACTGATTGATCAGCCAGCCATGTCCTCCATGCACCATGATCATTTCAAATCCCGCTGTTTTGGCAAGTGCGGCGGTCTTTCCGTATGCCTCAATAATCTCTGAAATCTGTTCCTTATTAAGTTCGAGAATCTGCATGCCATCTGCTCTTACACTCGGACTGACGCCGTACTGAACCATCTCAGCCTTCTTGCTCTTGTCTGTCATATATGTTCCGGCAAACTGTCCGGAATGTGACAGTTCTATGCTTGGAATTGCGCCATGGCGTCTGATTGCATCTGCGCAGAGAGCAGCACTCTGAAGTGTGCCCCACAGCGCAGGATCAAGATGAAATGCCTGGGATCCGTCTGTTTCAGGATGCACCATAAGTTCAGAAACTGTTACTGCTGCAGCCCCTCCCTTTGCTCTGAGCTCATAAAATGCCCTTGATCCAGGGCCGATGCAGCCATTCTCTGTGATATCTGTTCCTCCCATCGGAGAAGAAAACATGCGGTTTCTGAACGTTACTCTGCCCAGTGTGACAGGGCTTGAAAGATGCGGATATTTTCTTTCCATACTGTCTCCTTCCGTGCCTCTCTATGCCGAGGAAATACTGATTAAAACCGTGATTCCTCAGAATCTTCTGACAAAACTCCCTGCCAATGAAATCTGGAGGACGTCTGAATAATGCCCTGCAGTTCCACCTCATTAGAATAAAGCAGGAAGTGACGCAATGAATTTTGGTCATCAACTTCTCCATCCTGTGTGATGATGGTTCGTATATAATGTTTGTTCACCATTCATGCTCCTCAGATATAAGTCAGCCCCTTACTATTCCATTATTCCTTATCACAACCGAATACCATGCGGCGCTTTTCTTCGGGATGCGTTCAAGCGTTTCAAAATCCGTATAGTAAATGCCGAATCTGTGCTCATAGCCTGCCGACCACTCGAAATTATCCATTAATGACCACAGATAATATCCCCGGACATCGATACCGCCCTGAATTGCTTTATGCAGCGTCTTCAGAACCTTATCCAGATAATCGATCCTTTCCTGATCATCCAGTATGGCTTCCCTGTCTGTCATGCCGATCTGCGGCAGACCATTTTCGGAGATGAACAGAGGAACGTCGATCCCGTATTCATCAACGGTCTCCCTGAGAACCCGCTCAAGCAGCTCTGTATGATACTCCGGACGGTTCTGATAATTTCCTCCTTCGCCCTGTTCTTCCGCGAGTCTGCGCTGCTTTGTGGTGTCATCAATGAGCACATTGTAGAAATTCATTCCATAAAAATCCACTTTTTGGCGAATCGTTTCAAAGTCGCCCGGCATAATGTCCGGCATAACATGATGCTTTTTCATATAAGCATTCAGATACTCCGAATACCCTCCAATGAAAAGCGGGTGAAGATACATCCCATACCCCTCTGCCTCATTGGCCAGTGCGGCGGTAGCGGCATCCTCCGGATTGTCCGGATCCGCCGGATAATGCTTCCACACATCGACGACGATGCCGATCTTCGCGTTCTCATAATTCCTGCTGCGGAAAAGCTTAACCGTCTCTCCGTGACAGACCAGAAGATTATGGCAGCACTGACGCGCATATGCCTCATCGCAAAGACCCGGAGCAAAAAAGCCTTTGGCATTGCCGACATACGTCGCGATCGGTTCGTTGAATGTGACCCAGTACTCTATGTCCTCTCCAAAGTTGTCCAGCAGGACTTTCGCATAGTTCAAAAACCACCTGATCATATCCCTGTTGCCGAAACCGCCCTTTACCTGCAGTGCATAGGGCAGATCCCAGTGGAACATCGTGGCGTTCGCAGCGATGCCGGCTTTTTTCAGACCTGCAAGGAGTTTCTTATAATAGGCGATCCCCTCAGGATTGACCTTGCCGGTGCCGTCCGGAATGATACGGGGCCATGAAAATGAAAACCTGTATGAATTGACCCCGAGTTCCTTCATCATCGCAATATCTCTCTCCACGAGATGGTACGAATCACATGCCACATCCGGCACTCCTCCGCCTGAAATGGTTCCCGGTATGTGCGAAAACACATCCCAGTTCGAGAGTCCGCGTCCGCCTTCTCTCATTCCGCCTTCGATCTGCTGCGCCGCAGTCGCAACGCCCCAAATAAAATTCTCAGGAAATGTATAGTTCATGTCTTAAGGCCTTTCCATCTTTCTTCCGACAAGCTGCATCGCTTCCGGACCATACTCATGTACTTCGATGCGGTTCCCTTCCGGATCATGGAACCACATTGTGTAATTCCGGTCGATGCTCGGGGCCGGAAGAATATCAATGTACGCCTGTGCGCCTTTGTCGATCAGTTCCCGGTGAAAGGCGTGAATATCGTCAACAACAATATCGTAATGTGTAAATCCGTATTTCTCCGGGTCGTACGGATTGTCGATATGAGCTCCGACTTCATGGAACAGCTCGATGAAGAAACCGTCCATCCACTCAAGATATACGATCCATCGTACGCTTCTGTATTTCTCCCATTTCCGGACTTCTTCCGGATCGATCTGATCGAGTCTGTTCTCATTTGCCGTAATCAGGTCACCGTAGTATAGTGTGAATTTCTCCCTGCATCCGAGAACATCCTCGTAGAATTTCTGTGTCCTGTCCAGATCCCTGCATACAAAGCCCAGGTGTGCGTTCGGTTTAATGATCAAATGAGACTCCTTTCCGGCGTCCAGCTGTCTGTATCCTCGGGCGCCTTCAAAGGCTCCGATTTGCTGCAGGTGGACTTAACCTCCACAAATGCCGCATTCATTTCGTGACTTCGGAACATACTTTCCTGAATGTCCAGCACATGATACGCTCTGCGCGCAGATGCGCGCATTTCCCGCCCGTCACGGATTGCGTATGCCATATCGGCCACGCCTACCCCTCGTGCGTTTGTGTTGTAGCCGAAAGGATTGTCTATATGCTGTCTCTCAGGAGTAAATGCTTTTCCAAAGTCAGCCGTATTCTCATAGAAAAAAACATCTCCGTTGTACCAGTCCGGATTACCGAGGTAGAGGATTCCCCTGCTTCCGTATATCGCAAAATACGTCTGGTCGAAGAACGCACTGTCTGAATTGATCGCAAAAGTTCCGCAGATACCGTTTTCAAGCTCCATATGCGAGTAAAACTGGCTCTCGTTCGGACTTTCGAAAACCTCTCCGTAATGAGGGGAATGTTCATAAGTATTGACATGCGTCGGATAAGGCGCCTTGATATTGCAGCTTACTCGTCTGACAGGTCCGAGCAGATGAACAAGCATGTTCAGATAGTATACGGAATAGTCAAGTATGATGCCTCCTCCGGGCTTATTCGCGTAATCCATGGCACTCAGCAGGCGGTCATTGTCACGGTTGCCTGCTATGGCGAAGGATGTGATCGTTCCAAGAGCGCCGCTCTCTATGAACCTTCTGGCAGTCTGTGCCCAGCCGCACAGAAAAGAGTCCGGAGCGCAGCCCAGAAGCAGGCCTTTTTTCTCAGCAAGAGCGCACATTCGCGCAGCCCCTTCGGTATTCAGGGCAAAACATTTTTCCGTATACGCGTGCTTGCCGGCATCCAGTATCCTGGTTACCATCTCCTCATGCACATTCGGAGTCGTCAGGTTTACAACAATGTCAATGTCTTCATCCGCCAGAAGTTCATCAATGCTGCAGGCTCTGATGCCGTACTTTGCGGCAGCCTTCTGCGCTTTTTCAAGATTGCGGTTTGCGACGGCATCAACCTGAATGATCCCGAACATCGATGTCATATTATCAAGATACGCTCCGCTGATCATTCCGGCACCAATGATCCCAACGTGATATCTTTCCTTCTTTGCCATAATGCTCTCCTTTTGAAAAACAGGGATGCCGTGATCACATCCCTGTTTGTTGCCTTACGCTGCTTTATTCGGTTTCTTCCATCATGTTCCGAATGGAATGCGAACGTTCTTTTTCTTATCTGCTCTTGGCAAGCACCTCAGCCTCGATCCGCTCGTTGTCCTTGATGATGGCAGGAAGTTTTTCTTCAAAGTCATACCGGAACAGGAACAGGAAGATGAGGATGAACATAGCCAGCGGAATATAGGTGTTCAGTGCGAAAACAGAGGTTTTCAGTGCACCGGTCAGGTTTGCAGCTCCGCCGCCGTTAGCAAGAAATGCATCGTAGCCGCCCGCACCCAGCACCCAGCCGATCAGGGAACCGCCCACTCCGCCGCCAAGCTTGCCGACGAAGGAGTTGGAGGCATTCGTCATGCCGGTAATGCGAACGCCATAGTTCTGCATGTTCTGCTCCGCGGTATTCAGCGTCATAGCCGGGAGAACAGAAATCAGCGGAATGGTTGCATACATCATGAGGGAACCGCCGACCAGGAAGACGACGGAATTCATCGGCATGGACATACGGATGACGCTTCCAATGACACCGATGACACAGGCAATCTTTGCAGTGCCGGTCAGGCCGAATTTTTTGATCCAGAGACCCACGGTCAGGAAACCGATGACGGAGGGGAAGATGTTTACGGTATTTACTGTTGAATAGAAACCGGGGTTATCCATGATGATGGAACCGTAAAACATAGGAGCCACCAGAATGACACCGTACATGATATTCATAGCTACGCCGACAAGCGTGATGATGATCCAGTATTTGTTGTGGAGAAGCATTTTCACGCCCTCAACGATACCGACTTTGGATTCCATCTCAGCCATCTCTCCCTCGTCATGATAAATCTCGCGGGAGAATTTATAGGTGATAAACAGACAGACCGCCGAGATCGCACCGAGGATCACGCCAAACTTGACCCATGCCATCTGATCATCGCCAAGAGCCACCGTGATGGGGATCAGACCAATGCCGCAGGCCACGCCGACTGCATAGCCGACAGCTGCGCGCCAGGTGCCCATCTTGCCCTTCTCTTCAGAACTCTTGGTCTTGAATGCCATCATGGTGTAGTACGGAACAGCAATGGCAGTATAGACAATAGCGGAAGCGAATACACAGGTGATCAGCGCGTAGACATAGCGGAAGGCACCCATGCTCTTCGGAACGGTGAACAGCAGCACGCATGCCAGAAACAGGGGAATCACCATGCGCAGCAGCCAGGGTCTGGCTTTGCCGTCTTTTGTATTCGTCTTATCTACGATCTTACCCATGAAAAGATCCGTAAACGCATCAAAGATTTTTGAAATCAGCA
>CAMORF010000157.1 GCA_946623485.1 uncultured Clostridia bacterium | reverse complement strand
ATGAAAGATCTTCCGGAAGGCTGCAGCCCTTATGATTTCCGGGATCCGAAGATCTGGGGGGATGAGGATGGCGCTTACCGGTTTGTGGCATGCTGCGGAACCTTGATGCGTGACGCTAAGATCGTCATGTTCAAAAGTAATGATGGGATTCACTGGAGCAAAGGCAAGCTCTTGATCCAGAATTTTGACCGGTTTGGAAAAGTATGGGAGTGCCCGGATTTTTTCCGGATGGATGGGAAATGGGTTTTGCTGACGAGCCCCATGGATATGCTGCCGGAGGGGTTTGAATATCATAATGGAAACGGGACGCTGTGCCTGATTGGGGAATACGATGACGCGACAGGTACATTTATCCCGCAGCATGACCAGTCCATCGATTATGGAATCGATTTTTACGCGACACAGACAATCCTGAGCCCGGACGGAAGAAGGATTATGATTGCGTGGATGCAGAACTGGGACACAACGCCGGGATACCGCCTGGCTCCAACGACATGGTTTGGGCAGATGACGATTCCCAGGGAGCTTTCCATACGGGATGGCCGTCTGTACCAGTGGCCGGTCCGGGAGATCGAAAGCATCCGGTCAAACAGGGTATCCTATGAAAATGTCTATGTGAATGGTGAGATGGAACTGGATGGCATCAAAGGTCGCTGCGTGGATCTGGAGCTTGAGGTGCGCAGCGCGGACCCGAACCATCCTTATGGGAAATTTGTGATCAAGTTTGCCGCAGGCGGGCGATACTATACGATGTTGAGCTTCCATCCGGAAGACGGCATCATGAAGATCGACCGGAAGTTCTCCGGTTCCCGGCGCGCGATCATCCATCAGAGGAGGGCGGAGATCCCATGCAGGGATGGATCTGTCAGGATCCGGCTCATCCTGGACCGGTACAGCGCGGAAGCATTTATCAATGGGGGCGCCCAGACCATGACGGCAAATGTCTACACGGACATGGGTGCGCAGCGGATTACATTTTCCGCCCAGGGCGCGGTTTCCATGAATATCATCAAATATGATTTGAATACAAGATGATGAAACAGACTACACGGCATTCTTCGCAGACGGATCTTGCTTGCAGGCCGTTGCGAAGAATGCCGTGTATTTTCATGCATTCAGGACGTGTAGAGCGGACACAAATTTTACACAATATAATTAGCACTCAACTCTTTACAGTGCTAACAATTGGTGATATAAATAGATTTGTGAGCAGAACACAAGGAAGTCTGAAGCCTGATGCGTTCCGGGCGTTCGAATGCAGTGGCATGGGAAGCGTACTGCTGGGGCTATGAAGCCGTTATGAGGTACGTGCCGTAAGGGCTATGAAGCCGAGACGGGATTCGTGCCGCCTGGGACATGAGGGCTGTGTGGAGAAAGGAGGACTGCCATGAATATACAGAAATTTACGCAGAAGTCAATTGAAGCGATCAACATGCTGGAGAAGATTGCGTCTGACTTCGGGAACCAGGAGATCGAGCAGGAGCACCTTCTTTATGCGCTGGTTCATCAGGATAATTCCCTGATCAGCCGCCTGATTGAGAAGATGGGAATCCAGCGGCAGTATTTTGACAATGCACTGGAAGAGGCGATTGGAAAAAGGCCGAAGGTGTCCGGCTCTGCCAAAGCCTACATCGGAGAGTATTTGAACCAGGCACTGATTCATGCGGAGGATGTTGCAAAACGCATGGGAGACGAGTATGTCTCTGTTGAGCATTTGTTTTTGTCCATGCTGAATCATCCATCTCCCTCGATGAAGACATTTTTCAAGGAATTCGGGATTACGCGGGATCGTTTTCTTCAGGTACTTTCCAGTGTCCGCGGCAACCAGCGGGTCACGACGGACAGTCCGGAGGATACCTATGATTCCCTCTCGAAATACGGGACGGAGCTGGTAGAGAAGGCACGCAGGCAGGAACTGGATCCGATCATCGGAAGGGATGATGAGATCCGGAACGTGATCCGGATCCTGTCGCGCAAGACAAAGAATAATCCGGTTCTGATCGGGGAACCCGGCGTTGGCAAAACCGCAGTGGTGGAAGGACTTGCCCAGCGGATCGCGAAGGGGGATGTCCCTGACGCGTTGAAGAATAAGAAGGTATTTTCCCTTGATATGGGAGCTCTGGTTGCCGGGGCGAAATACAGAGGGGAGTTTGAGGAACGGCTGAAGGCTGTCCTGCAGGATGTATCGAAGAGCGAGGGCGAGATCCTCCTGTTTATCGATGAGCTTCACCTCATCGTGGGAGCCGGAAAAACGGATGGAGCCATGGATGCCGGGAACATGCTTAAGCCCATGCTTGCAAGGGGAGAGCTGCACTGCATCGGCGCCACTACGCTGGATGAGTACCGAAAGTATATTGAGAAGGATGCGGCACTGGCAAGAAGGTTCCAGCCTGTTATGGTAAATGAGCCAACCGTGGAGGATACCATTTCTATTCTCAGGGGGCTGAAGGAACGATATGAGAATTACCACCATGTGAAAATCATGGACAATGCGCTTGTTGCGGCGGCTGTCCTTTCCAACCGTTACATCTCGGATCGGTTCCTGCCGGATAAGGCCATTGACCTGGTGGATGAGGCCTGCGCACAGATCAAGACGGAGCTGGATTCCATGCCTGCCGAATTGGATGAGCTGAACCGCAAGATTATGCAGATGCAGATCGAGGAGACCGCCCTGAAAAAGGAGACAGACAGTGCCTCCATGGAGCGGCTTGAGACTTTGCAGAAGGAACTGGCTGATCTAAAGGATGAGTTCGCTTCGAAGAAGGCGCAGTGGGATAACGAGAAACATGCCGTGGACAGCCTGAGCGCGCTCCGGGAGGAGATTGAGGAGGTCAATCGTCAGATTGAGGCAGCCAAGCAGAAGAGTGACCTGAATGAAGCGGCACGGCTTCAATATGGGGAACTTCCAAGGCTGCAGTCACAGCTGGCCGGTGAAGAGGCTGCTTTGAAGGCAAAAGATCTGTCACTCGTGCATGAATCTGTCGGGGAGGATGAAATTGCGCGTGTGGTAAGCCGCTGGACCGGTATTCCGGTCGCGAAACTGAATGAAGGGGAGCGGCAGAAAATCCTGGCACTTGGAGACAAGCTGCATGAGCGTGTCATCGGACAAGACGAGGCGGTGGAACGGACCGTGGAAGCCATTCTCCGGTCAAAGGCGGGGATCAAGGATCCCTCCCGCCCGATCGGATCTTTCCTGTTCCTTGGGCCTACGGGAGTCGGCAAGACAGAGCTGGCAAAAGCGCTGGCGCAGAATCTGTTTGACGATGAGAACAATATGGTTCGTATCGACATGAGTGAATATATGGAGAAATTCTCCGTATCGAGGCTCATCGGAGCGCCCCCCGGATATGTGGGATATGATGAAGGAGGCCAGCTGACGGAGGCTGTCCGCCGCAAGCCTTATTCTGTCGTATTGTTCGATGAAATCGAGAAAGCACATCCGGATGTGTTTAATATCCTGCTCCAGGTCCTGGACGACGGGCGGATCACGGATTCCCAGGGGAGAACTGTTGACTTTAAGAACACGATTCTGATCATGACCTCCAACATCGGATCGCAATACCTGCTGGAAGGGGTTCAGGCAGACGGAACGATCAAGCCGGAAGCATCAGCCGCAGTAGAGGCTGACCTGAAGACACATTTCCGCCCGGAGTTTCTGAACCGCCTGGATGAGATCATCCTGTTCCATCCTCTGACGAAGGAAAACATCGGACATATTGTGGATCTTCAGGTGGAGGAACTGAACCGCCGCCTGGCGGATCGGCAGATCCGGATTGAACTCACCGACGCGGCCAAAGAATCCGTCGCGGACGGAGGGTATGACCCAACCTTCGGTGCACGCCCGCTCCGCCGCTATATCCAGAAGTATGTCGAGACACTTGCAGCCCGCATGATCCTCTCAGGAGACGTGATGCAGGGCAGCAGGATCCGGATCGACAGCGTAGATGGGGAACTGAAAGCAGAGGTTGCCTGAAATAACATATCAGGAGCAGCTCTTTCGTACACGAAAAGACAATCAAGATTCCGGTTAAGGAGCGCAGGCTGGCAAAGCCTGCGCCTTTTGCCGTAAAACAAAGGCCGGCTCTCCGTTTCACATCATACCCTTAATGCGAAACAGGGGACGGTTCTCCTTTCCAGAGTCCATTTGGGTATGAAACAGGGGACGGTTCTCCGTTTCCAGAGTCCATTTGGGTATGAAACAGGGTATGAAAAAGGGGACGGTTCTCCGTTTCCGGAGTCCACTTGGGTATGAATAAGGCCATTATACAGAACGAATTATGATATAATTACAGAATAATCGTGAACATTCGAAGAGGGTGAAACAGGGGACGGTTCTCCGTTTCATCTTTGTGGGGGTGAAACAGGGGACGGTTCTCCGTTCCATCTTTGTGGGAAGCGAGAAAGGAGTAAGGCCAGATGAAGCGGGTCATTGGAACAGGGATCCAGGATTTTGAAAGGCTGCGGATGAACAACTGGTTCTATATAGATAAATCCGACCTGATCACGGAATGGTGGAAAGGAGGGGATTCCGTAACTCTGATTACCCGCCCCCGGCGTTTTGGAAAGACGCTGAATATGTCTATGCTGAACTGTTTTTTTTCCAATAAATATGCCGGCCGCGGAGATCTTTTTGAAGGGCTGAAGGTATGGGAGGATCCGGCCATGCGGGAACAGCAGGGGAAATGGCCGGTGATTTTCCTCAGCTTCGCGGGGATCAAGGAAACATCGTATGCAAGCACGCTCATACAGATGAAAAAGACGTTGGTGAAGTTGTTTTCCGCGCATCCGGAACTGTACAAGACAGACAAGCTGGACCGGAACGAGCAGATTGCGCTGGACAGGATCACGGAGGATATGAGGGATGAGGATGCCACCATGTCCCTGAATCTGCTTACGACGCTTTTGGAGAAGATCTATGGAAAAAAAGTGCTGATTCTCCTCGATGAATATGATACACCGTTGCAGGAGGCGTATATCAATGGATACTGGGATGAACTGGTTGCTTTCACCAGATCGATGTTTAACAATGCCTTTAAAACAAACACTTCACTGGAACGGGGCATCATGACGGGGATTACCCGAGTCAGCAAAGAATCCATTTTCTCTGATCTGAATCATCTGGTCGTAGTGACAACGACGTCAGATCAGTACGCAAGCTCCTTCGGATTTACGGAGAAGGAAGTCTTCGATGCATTGGAACAGCAGGGGTTCAGTGAAGAGGATAAGCAGGAGGTAAAGAACTGGTATGACGGGTTTACATTCGGCAGCGTAACGGACATCTATAATCCCTGGTCTGTGACCAATTTCATGAACACGGGAAAATTCGATACCTGGTGGGCGAATACCAGCGGCAACGGGCTGATCGGAAAACTGCTGCGCACCGGTGAGCCTGAGATCAAAAGTCAGTTTGAGATTTTGCTGAAGGGTGGAAATGTCACGGTGCCGGTGGATGAGCAGATCATTTACAACCAGCTGGATACAAACCCGGACGCGGTATGGAGCCTGCTGCTGGCAACGGGATATCTGAAAATCGTCCATGCGATGACCGAAAAAGAAGCTGCAGACCAGGAAAACGTACGGATGTATACTATGACCTTAACGAATCTGGAAGTGCGGAGAATGTTTTTCAGAATGGTTCAGGACTGGTTCGTCCAGACCGGCGGCCTGTCCAGATTTGCCAAAGCCATGCTGCAAGGGGATGAGGAGAGCATGGAGGAGTGGCTGCATGATATCATGCTGACATCCATGAGTTCCTTTGATGGCGGAAATAATCGATCAGTCAAGCTGCCTGAGAATTTCTATCATGGACTGGTGTTGGGTTTGCTGGCGGAAAACAGTCGGGATTATGTGATTA
Organism: uncultured Clostridia bacterium; assembly: GCA_946623485.1. Classification (GTDB taxonomy): domain Bacteria; phylum Bacillota; class Clostridia; order Lachnospirales; family Lachnospiraceae; genus Porcincola. The sequence goes on along the minus strand of CAMORF010000157.1, from coordinate 53 downwards.
CATCCAACCGGGAAAGCGGCTATGGCCGTTACGATGTGGTGATGGAGCCAAAA
>CAMORF010000156.1 GCA_946623485.1 uncultured Clostridia bacterium | reverse complement strand
CCGCACGAGATGAGGCAGGTTCCCGCACTGCTTCTCCCGCGCCATACGCTGCAGGCTCCAGCGCACTTGCCGCAGCCCCAGTACCGGAAGATGCGCACGCGAAAGAATCCGCAGGCTCCTGTCTGCGGAAATGGATGGTACACTTAAAATTTAATCCGAAACGCTGCGTGAAGATCTTGTCCAGAATGCGCTTGAGTTCATCTGCGTAAGACCGGGAAACCAGGCTGTCTTCCACCGTTACCGTGCAGGTCTCGTCATCCGAAAACTGCACATCCGCTCCCCGGAACATGGTATAGATGCATTTCTGGTAGGCTCTCAGCTCATAGAGGATCGAACCCCGGTATGCCTTCATCAGATTTTTCGGGGTATACTGGCGGGACAGGTGGAAATGCTCAATGATGGTTGTCTTGAGCCCATGGCCGGAAGCAAATTCCTCATCAAAGGTCTGCTCCACCCGTGCAATCTCCTTTTTCCCGATCAGCCTGTCCGCGTCCAGGTAGATCTTCAGTTTTGCGTCCTTCTCATTCACGGCAACCCTGGTCACCGTCGTATGCTCCAACAGGCTGCTCAGTTCTTCATCATCCGGAACAACCGTCGGAAATGCATCATAAAAAGCTTTTGTCATATCAGTCCTGCCAGGCATCCAGCTCTGATTTCAAGGTCGCAAGAATCTGATCCTCCGGCACCTTCCGGATGACCTCGCCGTGGCGGATCAGAAGTCCCTCCCCGATCCCTCCGGCAATCCCAAGATCTGCCTCACGGGCCTCCCCCGGGCCGTTGACCACGCAGCCCATGACCGCCACCTTGAGATCCAGGGGATAGTCACGGACCAGCTCCTCAACCCTGGAAGCCAGGCTGATCAGGTCAATCTGGGTACGTCCGCAGGTCGGGCAGGAAACCACCTCGATCCCGCCCTTTCTCAGCCCGAGGGTGCGCAGAATCAGCTTTGCGCTGCGGATCTCTTCCACAGGATCTCCCGTCAGCGAGACACGGATGGTATCTCCGATCCCTTTTGACAGGATCAGCGCAAGCCCGATGGCTGACTTGATGTTGCCGGAATATACCGTCCCGGCCTCGGTGATGCCGACATGCAGCGGATAATCACTCTCACGGGCAAACAGCTCATACGCGCTGGCACACATCAGCACATCGGAGGACTTGATGGAAACCACCAGATTGTCATATCCCATCTCCTCGATCCGGCGGCATTTTTCCAGGGCGCTTTCCACAAGCCCCTGCGCAGTGACGCCGCCGTCTCTCTTCAGGATTTCTTTTTCCAGGGAGCCCGAATTGACGCCGACCCGGATCGGAACATTCCTTTCCTTCGCTGCGTCCACAACCGCCTTCACCCGCTCATCAGAGCCGATATTTCCCGGATTGATCCGGATCTTGTCGGCTCCGTTTTCGATGGCCGCGATCGCAAGCCGGTAGTCAAAATGAATATCCGCGACCAGCGGGATATGGATCCGCTCCCGGATCTTTCCAATCGCCTCTGCCGCCTCCATGTTCGGAACCGTGCAGCGGATGATTTCACATCCCGCCTTTTCCAGCCGCAGGATCTGCGCGCAGGTCGCTTCCACGTCCTCTGTCCTGGTATTGGTCATGGACTGGATCAGTAAAGGGTTTCCCCCGCCGATCTTCCGGTTACCGACCGCCACTGTCCTTGTATGTTCTCTCGTCGTCATTCTCTGTCTTCCTCTGTATCCAGGCCTCTTTCATCCGGCCTTTTCGAACAGGTATTCTTAGGATCTGCTCATTCATGCAGACCATTTCATTCAGATCTTTTTCATTCAGACGCTTTGTGCGCCGGCTGGAAGGTTCTGCTGACACGCGGGTCATTCAGATCGGCAGAGGCCGCCAGGGCTTCCTCCATCAGGGTTGCCTGCGCTCCGATGCTTACCTTCCCTCTCCGGTCCACCTTTTCATAGGTGTTATCGCTTTGAAGGACATGGGCTTTCAGCGTGTCTGCCATCTGGACATCCAGAATATGGCACGCCTGCTCCCTGCAAAGGGGATCCTCCAGGGGGAACAGAATCTCAACACGGCGGTCCAGGTTCCGCGGCATCCAGTCTGCGGAAGCCATATAGACCTCCTCCCTGCCGCCGTTCGCAAAGCGGAAGATCCGCGCATGCTCCAGGAAGGTTCCAACGATGGAACGGACCGTAATATTCTCGGACACGCCGGGAATCCCGACCCTGAGACAGCAGATCCCACGGATGATCAGGTCAATCTTCACGCCTGCCGCGGAGGCTTCATACAGCTTCGCGATAATCTCCCGGTCACACAGGGAATTCATCTTGGCTGTGATGTGGGCAGGCTCATTTTCCTGCGCATGCCGGATCTCCCTGTCAATCAGCATGACAAAAGCATCCCGAAGCCAGATCGGCGCCAGATGGAGCCGGTTCCATTTCCTCGGTTCACTGTAACCGGACAGCATGTTGAAAACGGCAGTCGCGTCTTCCCCAAAGGGTTCCGCGCAGGTCATGATGCCGCAGTCAGTATACAGCTTGGCAGTCGAATCATTGTAATTGCCCGTCGCCAGATGGACATAGCGGCGGATGCCATCGTCCTCCCGCCTGACCACCAGGGCGATCTTACTGTGCGTCTTCAGGCCCACCAGACCGTAAATCACATGGCACCCTGCCTTCTCAAGCATCTCCGCCCACTGGATGTTGTTCTCCTCATCAAAGCGGGCCTTCAGCTCAACAAGCGCCGTCACCTGTTTCCCGTTCTCAGCGGCATGCGCCAGGGCAGCGACGATGGGGGAATGCCCCGAAACGCGGTACAAGGTAATCTTGATGGCCAGAACATCCGGATCCACGGACGCGTCCCGGATCAGGTTCACAACCGGGTCAAACGTCTGATACGGATGGGACAGGAAAAGGTCTCCCTTCCGGATCACGGAAAACAGATCAAGATCCCCATACTGCTTCCGGACAGGGTTCGGCTGAGGCGTCCATGGTTTCTCCTTCAGCCGGTCAGAACCGGGCAGGGAATACATCTTCATCAGGTAGGTCAGGTCGAGAGGACCTGAGATCGGATACATCTCAGAGTCATTGACATTAAATTCCCGCTTCAGGATCTTCAGCAGCTTGGGATCCATGGAATCCTCATACTCAAACCGGATAACCTCCCCCCACTGGCGCTGCTTGAGCTTGCTCTGGATCTCCTCCAGAAGGTCATCGGAATCATCTTCATCCAATGTCATATCCGCGTTTCTGGTGATACGGTATGCATGGGCACAGACGACATCATATCCGGTGAACAGTCTGCTCAGGTTTGCTTTGATCAGATCCTCCAGCAGCACGCCTGCCATCTGCCCTTCCTCCGCGGACGGAATCCGGATCACACGGGGAAGCACCGTCGGAACCTGGACTGTCGCGAACATCGTTCCCTTCTTGAGCGTTTTATCCCTGGAGATCTTGTCCGCGATCTTCTCCCCGTTTTTCTGCAGGTTTTTCATGAAAGTCATGCCGACAGAATTCTTCTCGCCCTCCCCTTTTCTTCTGGAGATCAGCGCGCCGATGTTCAGGGACTTGTTCCGGATCAGCGGAAATGGCCGGGAGGCATCGACTGCAGTCGGCGTCAGGACCGGATAGACCGTTCCTTCAAAATAAGTTTTCAGGTAATCCCGCTGCGCCTCGCTGAGTTCCTCCAGGTTCATAACCAGGTCATACCCTTCATTGCGAAGGGCCGGAAGCAGGGAGCGGGACAGGGTGGAATACTGACGATCGATCAGCTCATGGCATTTTGCCTCCACCTGCTCCAGCTGCTTTGACGGCGTCAGCCCGGAAAGATCCGGCTTGGTTACTTTCGCGTGCACCATATCCATCAGGGACGCGACACGCACCATAAAGAATTCATCCAGATTCGAAGCCGTGATCGACAGGAATTTCAGACGCTCAAACAGCGGATTCGTCTTGTCCCTTGCTTCATCCAGGATCCTGTAATTGAAATCAAGCCAGCTCAGCTCCCGGTTCGTGTAGTAAGACGGATTATAAAACCCGAGGTTTTCTTCCGGTTTTCCTGCTGCCTCCGCAGCCTTTGTGCCGGATGCCGTTTTTCCTTTCTCCACATTCTTCGGTTTTTCTATGCTGCCCGTTTTCTCCGCACTCTTCGTTTTTTCGGCAGTTTTGGCCTTCACATGATTCTTCATGTCCGATGCACTTTTTGACATAGCTGTTCCTCTTTCTGTTTCACTTTACCATTCTTTTCTGATGAAGGATCGGCTTCAGATGGAAGACTTCCTCAAACAAAGAGTCATAAACCTCCAGCGTTCCTCTCTCCAGCGTCAGGTCCTCGTCGCAGTGTGTGGTCAGGAGCAGTTCCCCGCTGCGCACGGACACATTGATCTCCCGGACTCTCTGATGATGGGAACGGTCCAGGGCGTTTGCCACCTTCAGGATCGCAGTCAGCTTGGCAATCACAAGGTACTCCTTCTGGCTGACAGAACTCACCAGGGACAGATCATCAAAAGAGCGGAATGTATCTGTATTAAACCGGACTACGTTCGCGACAATCTGGCGTTCCGCGTGGTTCAAACCGATGATCTCCGTCGCCATCAGGATGTTGTATGCACAGTCAGAGACATCCGTGAGTGAGATGTATTTTCCGCAATTATGCAGGATCGCCGAAATCTGCAAAAGAAGGCGCTCCCGTTTGCCAAGCATATGAAGCTTTTTGGTCTTGTCGAAGATTGTCAGGCACAATTCCTCCACATTGCGGATATGCGCCTGGTTCGATTTATAGCGCTTGGCGATATTTCTTGCCGCGGCGATGATATCCTCATCAAATGCATGCGCTGACAGGACTGCCTTATTCGAGACCGCATAATCATAAGCCAGGCCGTCGCCGATGGAAATCTCCGGAACCCATACGCTTTCCGACTCAAAATGTTCCAGCAGGTACATGCATATGACTGCGGAAGGTGCCACAAACATGGCGAACTCCGTCGGGATCGAGCAGGTTTTCGCGATTTGATCCGGGCTCATCGGCACAAATCTTCTGCAGGCATCCGCAAGCTCCTCCTTCGTGATGATCAGGTTTTCCCGCTGCGGATACAGCGCCCGGAACAGAAGCTGCAGTTCCTTATTGGTCGCGATCAGGGTACTGATCTGGCGGTCCTTCTGATACAGCTTCTCAAACCCGGCGATCTCGTGGGACAGGAGCTCCCGGAGGAGATTTTCAAAATGCTCATTGTTGCGCGCAAGGGGGTAAAACCTGTTGCGCGTGGTAATCTTTCCGATCCGGATATTCTGTGTCGTAATCAGCTTATCCTTGTCAAAAACGGAAATCTGCAGGGAACTTCCGCCGATATTGACAATCGCCGTCCCCTTCTTGATCACCGATTCAAAGGATTCCGTCTGGGACGCGATGGACTTATAATCCAGGAAACGCTGCTCAGAATTGGACAGGACCGTAAGCTTCAGCCCGGTCCGAAGCTCAATGTAATCTTTTGTGGTCAGCGCGGTACGAATCTCCCGGAGTGCGCTCGTCCCGACCATACGATACCCGTCCACATGATACCCTTCCATGACCTTCCGGTATTCTGTCAGCGTCTCTATCAGGCGCTCCATCTTCTCCGTTGTCAGGGTACTTCGCTCATAGGCGTCATTCCCAAGATCGATCCTGCAGCTCAGGCAGTCAAACAGGTGGAACCCCTTCCGCGCAGAGACCTCATACAGCTTCATCTCTGTCTCGGTCGAGCCGATCAGGATAGAAGCAAACACTTTCACAGCCATTCTTATTCCTCCATTGTCCCAAGCAGATGATCAATGAACTGCTTCGCGCTTCTTCCGCTGCGCCCGCCGTGGCTCAGCTCCCAGGCGTTCGCCTCACGGTACAGCTTTTCTTCCTCCACGTTCAGGCCTTCCCGGTCGCAGATCCCCTTCAGGATCCTGTTGAATTCCTTTCTGTCAGGCGCCCCGAAATAGATCGTCACGC